>CALCIA010000248.1 GCA_937907435.1 uncultured Actinomycetes bacterium | reverse complement strand
TGGGCTCCTCATGGGGGTCACAGCCTGCCAGGACCCCCATGAGGAGCCCAGGACCATCTCGGACGGCCGCAAGCCCCCCGAACCCCCGCCCCAACCGTCGAGTTCGCAGTTCTCCGCGCTATGCGCGGAGAACTGCGAACTCGCCCGAGGGGGAGCCGCCGGCGGAGTCGCTCCTACAGCGCGCACTCCCCCTCGCCGCGGATGACTTCGTACGGCGTCGAGCGCTGCCAGTCGATGAACTGGTCCATGGTCTCGAGGCTGAACTCGGCGGGGAGGGTCAGGGGTTTGACCTCGGTTTCGAAGCGCTCGTTGCCGACCCGCTCGGCGAACGCCTCGAAGGTCTCGCCCGCCTCGCGCTCGGCCTCGTACATGCGCAGCCAGCGCTCGATCGCCTCCGGCACGCGCTTGGCGGGCAGGCGCGATTTCAGTCGCTTGCCGAAGGCGGGGTCGCCGCCCTCGCCGCGGCCGCCGATGTGCGGGATGTAGGCGGGCATCTGGCGGCCGCCGACCTTCAGCGAGGCGCCGTAGAAGCCGATCGTCCCGATGTGGTGCTGGCCGCAACCGTTCGGGCAGCCGCTCATCTTGATCTGCACCTGGCGGGTGAGCGGGTCGGTGATGTCCATCGCCGCCAGCCGCTCCGAGATCGCCGCGTTCAGGCCCATCGAGGCGGTGATCCCCATTTTGCAGCTGTCGGTGCCGGGGCAGCTGACCACGTCGTCGATTTCGAAGGCGCCCGTGTCAGCGAGGCCGAGGGCGTCGAGCCGGCGCCAGAGGTCGTAGAGCGCCTCGGTGCGGACCCAGCGCAGGATCACATTCTGCTCGACCGAGGTGCGGGCGTTGCCGCCGCAGAACTCGCGCATGATCGCCGCCAGGCCGCGGAACTGCTCCGGGGTCAGGTCGCCGCGGAAGACCTTGACGGCCACCGCGTTGAAGGCGTCCTGGCGCTGCGGGGTGACGTTGCGTTCGAGGAAGCGGTCGAAGGCCGCCTGATCGCCGTTCGGCTCGGCCGCGAAGGGCGGCCGTTTCGGCGCCCGCGCTTCCTCGTCGTCGTCGAAGCGCAGTCGCTCGAGCTCGGCGGCGTAGTCGCGGCGCTCGGTCCAGTCGCCTTCGAGCTCCTCGTCGACCAGCGCGCGGAAGGCGTCCGGGCCGATTTTCTCCAGCAGCACCTTGATCCGCGCCCGCGCGCGGTTCACGCGCAGCCAGTCCTGACGGTCGAAGACGCGGACGATCGCCTCGCTCACCTTCAGGTATTCGCCGTCGTCGGCGCTGATGAAGTCGTAGATCTTGTGGGCGAGGCGCGGCATGATCGCGGTCCCGCCGCCGACCCAGACCTCGAAGCCGCGCTCGCCGTCGTCACGGATCTTCGGCAGGAAGCCGATGTCGTGGATCGGCACGATCGCGCGGTCGGCGGGCGAGGAGGAGAAGGCGGCCTTCCACTTGCGCGGCATCGCCTGGGTGACCGGGTGGCGGACGAAGAAGCGGACGTAGGCGCCCGCGTACGGGGTCGGGTCGAAGACCTCGTCTGTCGCGACCCCGGCATAAGGATCGGCGGTGACGTTGCGCACCGTGTTGCCACATCCCTCGCGCGAGGAGAGGCCCGCGTCGCCCAGTTCGCGGATCAGCTCGGCGGCGTCCTTGAGCGGCACGTGGTGCATCTGGATGTTCTGCCGCGTGGTGATGTGGCCTTTGTTGAGCGGCACCCAGCGTTCGATCCCGTCGGCGAAAGCCTCCAGCTGATCGGCCGAGACGCCGCCGAACGGCAGCTTGACCCGCACCATCTGCACGTCGGGCTGGCGCTGCCCGTAGACGCCCTGTTTGAGGCGGAAGGGGATGAACGTCTCTTCGCCCAGGTCGCCGGCGAGGAATTTGCCCGACTCGGCGCCGAAGTCGTCGAACTCGTCCTCGAGGACCGGGATCACGTGGCCGGGGACGTTCTCGTAGACCTCGGGATTCTCCCGCGAGCCGACCGGGCCCTTGCTCTTGCGCCCTTTCTGCTCATCGACATCGAGGCCGGCGAGGATCGCCGTGGCACCGTCCATCATCGTCGTCGAATCCATCGCCTCTTCCTCCGTCGGGGGTCTCTGTCCGGGCTAAACACACCACTCATGTGGAAATGAGGCAGTCAAACTAGCAAATCCTGACCGGGATTCGGGTGTTTCTCTCCGACGGGCGTCCACATCCCGCCCGGAATCGACCTCTAGGCTTCAAACGCCGTCAAGCCGATGCCCGAAGCCGAGCCGCAAGACATCCTGACCCCGATCACCGAGGCCGCCGTCTTCCTCACGGCCTGCGTCGATCCCGGCGGCGAGGCGACGATCGGGGAGCTCCTGCCCGACGTGGCCGGGCTGCGCCGCTCGGTCGGCTTCCGCGCTCCCGACGCGCGGCTCAGCTGCGTGGTCGGGATCGGCGCCGGGCTCTGGGACCGGCTCTTCGGCGCGCCCCGCCCGGCGGGCCTCCATCCCTTCCGCGAGCTGCGCGGGCCGGTCCACACCGCGCCCGCCACCCCCGGCGACCTTTTCTTCCACATCCGCGCCGACCGGCTCGACATGTGCTTCGAGCTGGCGCGGCTGCTCGCCGACCGGCTCGGCCCGGAGGTGCGGATCGTCGACGAGGTGCACGGCTTCAAGTCCTTCGACGAGCGTGATCTGCTCGGCTTCGTCGACGGCACCGAGAACCCGGAGGGTCGCGCCGCCGCGGCGGCGGTCCTGATCGGCGACGAGGACCCCGGCTTCGCCGGCGGGAGCTACCTGATCGTGCAGAAGTACGTGCACGACCTGCAGGGCTGGAACGAGCTGACGGTCGAGCAGCAGGAGGCGGCGTTCGGCCGGACCAAGCTCGACGACGTCGAGTTCCCGGACGAGGACAAGGCGCCCGACTCGCACCTGACCCTGAACGTGATCGAAGACGACGAGGGCGAACAGCTCCAGATCATGCGCTTCAACATGCCGTTCGGCCGCGTCGGCGAGGGCGAGTACGGGACCTACTACGTCGCCTACGCGGCGACCCCGGCGGTGACCGAGGAGATGCTCGACAACATGTTCTTCGGCAAGGGCGAGGCCACCCACGACCGCATCCTCGACTTCTCCACCGCGATCGCCGGGAACCTCTACTTCGTGCCGAGCGCCGACTTCCTCGACGACCCGCCGCTGGGTGGCGAAGACGCAGAGGACGCCGATGAGGCCGCCGAAGACGCGGCGCCGACCGCGGCGGTCGAGGACGGCTCGCTCGGCATCGGCGGGCTGAAGAAGACCGACGGCTGATCCGGCAAGCCCGCTTGCCTCGCACCCGTCGAGAGCAACTTCCGCGGCCTTTGCCCGTTTAATCCCCTGAGGCATGACCCCCGGACACGGCAAACGCCTTCCTGCCCGGCTGCTGATCGGCGCCGCGCTGCTGCTCGTCGCCCTCGCGTCGACGGTCGGCTCCGCCTGGGCGGCCGCGCCCGGCGCGCGGACCGTGCACTACGCCGGGCACGCGGTCAAGGTCCCGGCCGGCTTCGAGGTGATCCGGGTCGCGCCGCACTCGCGCACCTGCGTGCGGCTCGACCGCCGCGTCGTCTACCTCGGCGCGCCGTCGAAGGAACAGCGCTGCCCGGCGGGCCCGATCCTCGGCAAGCGCCGCGCGATCGTCGTCACCGCGAGCGGCGCCCGCGCCTCCGGGCGGTCCCCGGTCCGCCCGCGCCCGGCGCCCGGCGCCGCGCACGGGAGCGCCGCGCACGCGAGCCGGGGGCCCGCCACCGCCTCGGTCGGCGGCTCGGTCTTCACCGGCCTCGGCTTCGACGCCTGCAGCGCCCCTTCGACCAAGGCGATGGCGGCCTGGGCGGAATCGCCGTTCCGCGGCGTCGGCATCTACATCGGCGGCGAAAACAGCGCCTGCTCGCAGCCCAACCTGAGCGCCAGCTGGGTCAGCGCCCAGACCACCGCCGGCTGGCACCTGATCCCCACCTACGTCGGCCTGCAGGCGCCGACCTCGGCCTGCAGCAGCTGCGCCAAGCTGACCACCGCGGCGGCGAGCACCCAGGGGATCGCGGCGGCCGAAGACGCGGTCGCCGAGGCGGCGGCGATCGGGATCGGCGCGGGCAGCCCGATCTACTTCGACATGGAGGCCTACTCGCCGACCACCAGCGCCACGAACGCGGTCCTCGCCTTCCTCGGAGCGTGGACCGAAAAGCTCCACCAGCTCGGCTACCAGTCGGGCGTCTACTCGTCGAGCAGCTCCGGGATCGCCGACCTCGCCCGCTCCTACGGCACCGGCTATGCCTCGCCCGACGACATCTGGACCGCCAACTGGAACAACGCCGAAGACACGCTCGACCCGGTCGTGCCCGCCACGGCGTGGGCCAACCACCAGCGCATCCACCAGTTCCGCGGCGGCCACAACGAGACCTGGGGCGGCACCACGATCAACATCGACAGCGACTACGTCGACGGCGCGACGGTCGGCGTCGGCACGCCGCCGGTCGGCGAAAGCGACCCGATCGGCGTCCTCGAGGTGACCGGCTCGCCGGCGCCCGGCCAGCTGCGGGTCAAGGGCTGGGCGCTCGACCCCGACGCGCCCACCGAAGCGCTCGCGATCAACGTCGTCGTCGGCGGCCGCGAAGGGCAGAAGGGCGTCGAAACCTACGAACTGGGGCAGGTGGCGAACCAGTCGCGCCCTGACATCGCCGCCTCGCGCAGGCTCGCCGGCCCCTCGCACGGCTTCGACAACACCATCGTCACGGTCAAGTCGGGGCCGGAGCCGGTCTGCGTCTACGCCGTCAACCTGGCGCTCGGCGGCAACCGCCTGCTCGGCTGCCGGACGACGAACATCCCGGTCGCCGTCACCTTCTCGCGGCTGAAGGCGATGCCGCACGGGGTGAAGGTGACGCTCGCCTGCCAGTGGCCCGCGGGCACCGCCTGCCCCGGCCACCTCGGCCTGCGCACCTCGATCAAGGTGACCACGCCGCGCCGCCACCGCAAGCCGCGCATCCACAAGGTCACCCGCTCGCTCGGCTCGCGCACCTTCTACCTGACCGGCGGCAAATGGCACACCTTCTATCTGCCGTTCAGCCGCGGCGGCCGCAAGCTGCTCCAGGAACGCGGCAAGCTCGCGACCCAGGTGATCGCCTCGATCCCCGGCGGCCGCCGCGGCGCCGGCCTGCCCCTCGAAGCCCCGCGCCACGCCGCTAGCGCCGTAGGCGTTCCCCTGCGGTGGCGTGGGCCAGCCTCGCAAGGACGCAGGGAAGCGAGGCGAGGGGAGCGCACGAACGTACGTGACCCGAGCCGAGCGACCGAGGACACCGCGAGGCGCCCCCACGCCACCGCAGGGGCTAGTCGCCGAGGGCCTCGCGCAAGCGCGAGATCTCGCCTTTGAGCTCGAGCAGTTCGGCTTCGAGCCGATCGAGCCGCGCCACTTCGTCCGCGGCCTCGGCGGGCGTCGGCGCCTCCGCGACGTTGACGAACTCCTCGTCCCCCGCGCCGCGGTCGTCCTTTGGTCCGCCCCCAGAAGGGCGGTCGTCCTTTGGTCCGTCTACCGGACCTGAAGTCGACCGCGCCGGGGCGTCCGGACCAAAGGACGACCGCGCAGGCGGGGCGGGCTCCGGGGTCGGGGACTCGGGCGCTTCCGCTTCGCCGCCGCCGAGCACCTGCTCGTAGCGGTCCTCCTTCTGGCCCGGGCGGCGGGGATGGCGGACGACGTAGCCGCGCTCGATCAGGCGCTCGAGCACCTCGTGCACGGCGGCGAGGTCGCCGAAGCCCTCGAGGCGCTCGGTCCGCTGCTTGAGCTCGCCCGGGGTCTGGGCGCCGCGCAGCATCAGCACCGCGAGCACCGCCAGCTCGGCGCCGTCGACGCCGAGCGCTTCCGGCAGCAGGTGGCGGTACTTGCGCGCCCGCGATCCCGCCCCGCTCGCCAGGCGCGTCCAGCCCCGCAGCGCGGTCTGCCGCAGGGCATCGGAGACCGTCTGCTCGTCGTAGTCGACCACCGGATCGCGGTTCGTCGACTGGTTGCAGGCCAGCCGCAGCGCGTTCAGCGACAGCGGGTAGACGTCCGGCGTCGTCCGCTGCTTCTCGACCAGGCAGGCGACGACGCGGATCTCGACGGCATCGGGCTCGGCAGGCATCGCTCGCTCCCGGCCCGCCTCAGCCGCGGTCGGGCCGCTCGGGGTAAAGCTCGTCGATCGTGACCAGGGCGCGGTAGGGAGCCTCGGCGGCCGCTTCGATCCGCTCCGCGCCGCCCGCCAGCCGGTCGACGACGGCGACCACGCCGACGATCTCGAGGCCCTCCTCGCGGCAGCGCTCGATCGCTTCCGCGGTCGAGCCGCCGGTCGTCACCGTGTCCTCGACCACCAGGCACTTCACGCCCGCCTCGACCGGCCCCTCGACCCAGCGCTGCATCCCGTGCTCCTTCTTCGCGCCGCGGACGAAGAAGGCGACCAGGTCCTCGCCGCCCGCGACCGCCAGCGGCGCGCAGGCAGGTGGGATCGCCGCCGTCGCCGGCCCGCCGACCGCCGCGGCGCCGAGCTCGTGGGCCCGTGCCGCGATCAGCTCCCCGGCCGCCCGGAAGCCGCCCGGCCGCATCAGCGTGCGTCGCGCGTCGACGTAGTACTGCGCCGTCGCGCCGCTCGCCAGCGTCACCTCGCCGATCACCAGCGAGTGCTCGCGCAGTTCGCCGAGCAGGGTGCGCTTGGCTGCCTCTAGATCAGCCACGGGTCCTGAGCGAGCTGCCGCTCACCACACGAAGATCGACTCGCCGTAATGCAGCTGTTCGTAGATCCGCGGCTGGTCGGCGATGAAGGTCCGCACGCAGCCGTGGCTCGCCGCGTAGTTCGGCACTTCGGCGTAACCGTGGACGGCGTACCCGTTGTGCCAGTAGAAGCTGTAGTACATGCCCTCCGAGTTGTAGCCCGGTTCCTGACGGTAGAAGTAGTAGTGGCCGGTGATCGTCGGGGTCGAGGGCTTGCCGGTCGAGACGGGGTAGATCGCGAACGGCTTCCCCTTCTTCACCAGCACCAGCACCTGCTTGTCGATCGGCACCTCGGCGTGTTCGCCCGCGTCCGGGTACTTGACGTGGTAGCCGCCCTTGCCTTCGAAGACCGACTTGACCAGCCCCGGGCCGGCCTTTTTGGTGCGGTCCATGTCGTTGACTTTGCGGTAGGCGAGCACCTCGCGCCCGAGCCGCGCGGTGAAGCACTTGCCGCCGCCGCTGACGTAGCCCATCTTCGCCAGGTGCGATTTGAAGGCGCCGACGACGGGGGAGCATTCGCCGCGGTTCAGCTTCGGGAAGCTGACCGTCCAGCTCTTGCGCACGGTCGAGTCGGAGCCGAGCGCCGCGGTCGCGTCATGGTGCGCGGAGACCGCGTACTTGCCGCCTTCCTTGACGACGACGCTCGCTTCGAAGGTCCCGGTTTCGTCCGGCCCCTGCTGCACCGCGACCTGGCGCTTCACCACTTCCTTGCCGTTGCGGTAGAAGGTCACTTCGACGTGCTGGCCGGGGGCGAACGGCTTCAGCGTGCCGGTGACCGGCACCGTGTCGAGGATCTGCGCCTGGCCGCCGTGGAGGTGCTGGACGTCGATCGTCACCGTCGCCTTCGGCACTTCCTGCTTCGGCTGCGCCTTGTCCTTCGGCGCGGCGGCCGCGGTGGCGGGCACCGCCAGGAGCGCGGCGGCTCCGACGGCGAGGGCGAGGCGGCGGATCACCGCCGGAATCCTACTGGCCCAGCAGGGCTATGGAGTTGTTCAGCATGTGCAGCAAGATCCCCGGCACGATCGAGCCGGTCCGCTCGTAGAGCAGCGCCAGCAGGAAGCCGAAGACGATCAGCGGCGGCACCGCGGTCACCCCGGTCAGCGCGTGGAGGCCGCCGAAGATCACCCCGGTGATCAGCGCCGCCACCAGCCGCGGCAGCTTCTCCCGCAGGCCGCCGAACAGCATCCCGCGGAAGCAGGTCTCCTCGGCGATCGGCGCGGCGATCACGATCAGCAATACCTGGATGACGGTCGGGCCGAAGCTTTCGGCGATGTCCTTCTGCTTCGGTTCGGTGATCACCAGCGAGTAGAAGATCGTGAAGGCGAGGTAGAGGAAGAAGGTCAGTGCCATCCAGCCGAAGGCGGAGCGCTTGAAGGAGCGGAAGCCGAGCCGGCGGAGGATCGCGGGCAGCCCCCGGGCGCCGCTGATCGAGGCGAGCGCCAGCGGCACGAGCAGGAAGCCGAGCTCGGTCCCGAGCTGGGAGATGATGCTGCCGGCCGTGGTCAGCGTGCCGTCGAGTTCGCGGGCGACGAAGACGTGGCCGGAGCCGGCGAACTCGACCGCGCTCGGCGCGTTCCCCGCGTCGATCTTGCCGCCGGTGCGTTCGGGCGGGCGGGAGGTGGCGGAGACCGCGTACTCGTAGGTGTCGCCGTTCGGTTCGGCGATCCAGAGGTTGCCCTGCCGATCGACCGCCAGCGAGGCGAATTCGTCCCCGGATTCCGGCTTCAATTCCCACAGCAGGCCGCCCCGCGGGCCGAACCCCCAGACGGTCCCGTCGCCCTTGCCGGAGAGGACGAAGACCTGGCCCCGGCCCGGCCCGGCGATGTCGACGGCGATGTCGTTGTCGTCGGAGCCGAAGTCGAAGGAGCCGGCGTCGCTGCGGGACGCGTCGAGCCGACCGCGGATATGGCCTTCGGCGTCGAACTCGACCACCCGGTCATCGGCGGTGTCGATGGCGTAGAGCGCCCCCGCACCGGACGGGTTCACCGCCATCCGTTCGGGTTCGAAGCCGGTGAGCGAGGACAGCGACCGGGCTTCGATCGTGCCGAGCTGCCGTGGCGCCTTCTTCCCCGCCACCGAGTAGGTGAGGATCTTCCCCGGGCCCTTCTCGGAGACCCACAGCAGCCCGCGCCGCGAATCGAACGCCAGCCCATGCGAGTCTTCGATGCCGGTGATCTTCGCGCCGCCCACTTCCTGGCCGAGCGCCCCGAAGGCGCGCACTTCGTCTTCGTGGTCGGCGAAGAGGCGGTTCGCCCTGGGGTCGACGGCGAGCGCGGTGGCGTCGCCTTGGTCGAAGCTCGCCCCGGTCGAGTAGTCGGGCGGGAAGAGCGCTTCGATCTTGCCTTCCTGGCTGCCGACGATCAGCGCCGGGACGGAGAGGAAGAGCCCGACCGCGAGCGCCCCGAAGATCGCCAGGATCGCCGCCCACGGGCCCCAGTTCGAGTACGGGAACTCCCGCTTCGGTTTTGCGACTTCGCCGCCGACTAGGTTGGCCTCCATGGCCCGCGCAGTCTCACAGGTCTCCCGCTCGACGCGGACCCGGCTGACCATCCTGCGACGGCTGCTGCTGCTCGCCGCCTTCCTGGTGATCGCGGCGATCGTGCTCGCCCAGTTCACCTCGCTCGGCCGGCTCGCCGCCGGGATCTTCGCCTCGACCGCGGTGCTCGGCCTGATCATCGGCTTTGCCGCTCAGAACACGATCGCCAACATCATCGCCGGGATCCTGATCGCGGTCACGCAGCCGATCAGGATCGGCGACCGGATCGGCTTCGAGGAGCGCGAGGGCCGCGTCGTCGACATCACGCTCTCCTACACCTTCGTCGACCCCGGCGACGGCAGCCGCATCGTCATCCCCAACCAGCTCCTGGTCGA
This sequence comes from uncultured Actinomycetes bacterium, assembly GCA_937907435.1. Lineage (GTDB taxonomy): Bacteria > Actinomycetota > Thermoleophilia > Solirubrobacterales > 70-9 > VAYN01. The sequence goes on along the minus strand of CALCIA010000248.1, from coordinate 9,259 downwards.
AGGCATCGTCCACAACCACTCCGGAGCCGACACCACCGCGTAGGCTCTGCGCCATGACGCAGCGGGGTCGGCGTCGACAGCGGCGTCGCGGCAGTGTGGGGACCAAGGTGGCGATCGTCGCCGGGGTCGTCCTCGCCGTGATCGCGATCGCCGTGATCGGGGTGACGAGCTGGGTGTTGAACGTCGCCGCCGACGCCCCCTCGCTGGCGAGCTGCAAGACCGCCGCGCGCCACGGCAACTCGGTGATCTACGCGGCCGACGGGGAGCGGCTGGGGGCGATCGTCTCGCCGGAAGCAAGCGCCCCGGTCCCGGAGTCGAAGATCCCGCGGCAGCTGAAGCGGGCGACGGTGGCGATCGAGGACCAGCGCTTCTACGAACACGGGGGGGTCGACACGCTCGGCATCCTGCGCGCCGCGGTCACCGACCTGGAAGCGGGCGAAGCGGTCGAGGGCGGCTCGACGATCACCCAGCAGCTGGTCCGCAACCTCTGCATCGAGCACCCGAAGAAGACCCTCGAACGCAAGATCGAAGAAGCGAAGCTGGCGCTCGAGTACTCCGAACACCACTCCAAGCGCCAGATCCTCGGCCAGTACCTGAACACCGCGACCTACGGGACGGTCGAAGGCTCGACCGCGGTCGGTGTCGGCGCCGCCGCGCGGATCTACTTCTCGCGCCCGGTCTGGAAGCTCGACACCGCGCAGATGGCGCTGCTCGCCGGCCTCCCCCAGGCGCCCTCCCAGTACAACCCGCTGCTCTACCCGAAGGCGGCGAAGGCGCGCCGCAACGAGGTGCTGCGGAAGATGGCGAAGCTCGGCTACCTGGCGCCGCCGCGGGCGCGGAAGCTCGAACGGCATGGCCTGGCGCTGAGCCCGTCCCACGATTACTTCGCGCACCGCGAGCCCTACTTCTTCGACTACGTCGAAAACCTGCTGATCGCCCACTACGGCGCGGACGAGGTGCGGCGCGGCGGCCTCCAGGTCCACACCACGCTCTCGCCGGAGCTGCAACGGGTCGGGCGCGCGGCGATCGCCGAAGCGCTCTACGAACCGACCGATCCGGCCTCGGCGTTCGTCTCGATCGACCCCCGCAACGGCCACGTCCGGGCGATGGTCAACAGCACCGATTACGCCTCCGACCAGTTCAACCTGGCGGCGCAGGGACACCGGCAGCCCGGCTCGACCTTCAAGGCCTTCGTCCTCACCACCGCGATCAAGCAGGGCATCGACCCCTACTCGACCTACTACGAATCGAAGCCGCTCGACCTGAACCTGCCGCAGTGGGGACACTGGGAAGTCCACACCGCCGACGAGGGCTACCAGGGGACGATCAACCTGCAGCAGGCGACGGTCACCTCCGACAACACCGTGTTCGCGCAGCTCGACCTCGACGTCGGGCCGGAGAACGTCGCCGCGACGGCGAAGTCGATGGGGATCACGACCCACCTGCAGGGGCTGCCCGCGGAAGGGATCGGCGGGCTCAAGTACGGGGTCAGCCCGCTCGAACTGAGCGCCGCCTACGCGACGCTGGCCTCGGGCGGCATCCGGCGGCGGCCGGTCGCGATCGCGAAGGTCGTCCTCCCCGGCGGCAAGGTCGACCACCCGCAGGGCGCGCAGCCGAAGCGGGTGCTGAGCCCGGCGGTCGCCTGGCAGGTGACGCGCCTCCTGCGCGACAACATCACCGAAGGCACCGGCACCGCCGCCTACACCGGCTGCGTCGGCCAGGCGGGCAAGACCGGCACGACCGACAACGAGACCGACGCCTGGTTCTCCGGCTACCAGCCGAACCTCGCGACCGCGGTCTGGGTCGGTTACCCGGAATCGAACGCGATCTCGATGACCTCCGTCCACGGGATCACCGTCTTCGGCGGCACCTTCCCGGCCGAAATCTGGCACTCCCTCTACACGAACGCGGGCGTGAAGTGCGAGGAATTCGACGAGCCCGAAGAAGCGATCGAATGGTCCCCCGGCTTCGGCCAGTTCACCGCGGCAGCGCCGGGGACCGGGGGCGGGAAGCTGAAAAAAGGCAAAGGCGGCGAAGCGGGTGCCGGCGGCAAAGAAGAACTCCCCGGCCAGGGCGCGGTCGACGGCTACGACCCGAACGCCTACGCGCCGGGCGTCGGCCAAGAACCGGCCCCCCTCCCACCCCCGCTGCCCCCGAAGTACGGCGGCCCCGAACCCGGCGTCGGCACCACCAAGGAAGCCCCCCGATGACCCCCCATGTCGATGGGCCGAAAACCGGACATATAGGCAGGTTTTCGGCCCATCGACCGTGGACCCCTGACGGCTTCGTCACGGGCAGGTAGCGGACATCGCACCGGGGCTTGCGTACGGCCTGATCTGGGCGGGGTTCCTCGCCTACCTCGGCGTGCTCGCGACGGCGCCGCGGCTCGGGGCGCGAGTCGTCGGCGCGCTGATCGTCGTCGCCGTGCTCGTCTTCGCCTGCGCCCCGGTCCTCCTCTCCCACGACGCCTTCAGCTATGTCGATTACGCCCGGCTCGGCGTGCGTCACGGGCTCAACCCCTACGTCCACGCGCCGGAAGCCGCCCCCAACGATCCTGCCTTCGCCCACGTCACCTGGACCGAAACCCCGAGCGCCTACGGCCCCCTCTTCACGCTCGCCACCTACCCACTGGCCTGGCTGCCGATCTGGCTCGCGATCGCGATCCTCAAGGCGGCCGCCGCGATCTCCGTCCTCGGCCTCGCCTGGATCGTCTCCCGCCTCGCCGCCTGGCGCGGCGTCGACCCGGCCCGCGCCGCCGCCTTCGTCGCCCTCAACCCCCTGGTCCTGGTCCACGTCGTCGGCGGCGCCCACAACGACGGCTTGGCGATGCTGCTCGCCACCCTCGGCGTGGCGGCCATCGAGGCCCGCCGCGAGGCCGGCGCCGGCGCGTCCCTGGTGGCGAGCGCCGCGATCAAGTCCTCAAGCCTCTTCGTCGCCCCCTTCGCCCTCGTCGCCACTTTGCGCGACTTCCGCGCAAGCCCTGCCACACCCCCCCGGTCGACGGGCCGAAAACCTGCCCATATGTCCGGTTTTAGGCCCGTCGGCGGGGGGGTACGACAAATGGCGCGCGGGGGGGTGGCGCGGTTGGCGCTGGGGGCTCTGGGGGCGGCGGTCGTCATCGGGCTCGCCGGGTACCTCGCGTTCGGCTGGGAGTGGCTCCATGCCTTCGGGCTCGCCGGGGAAAACCAGGGACGGACGAGCCACCTGTCGATCCCGGTCACCTTCGCCCGCCTCACCGGCATCGACGAGGGGGCGGTGCGGGTGGCGGCCCTCCTCCTCTTCGGCGTCGCGGTCGTCTGGCTCCTGGTCAGGACCTGGCGCGGCGCCGACTGGATCCGCGCGACCGCCTGGGCGGGCACGGGCCTCCTCCTCGCCACCTCCTGGCTCCTGCCCTGGTACCTGCTCTGGCCGCTGCCGCTCGCCTCCGTCGCCCGCGACCGCTTCCTCGTCCTCCTGCTCCTCGCCCTGACCGCCTACCAACTCGGCGCCCGCATCCCCCTCTGACCGCGTTCGCAGAAATCCGCGGATAGCGCGGAGAAGTGCGAACTCACCTGTCCCGCCCCGGGGGCTGGGGGTGCCGACCGCTACAGGATTTCCGGGGCGTGGGCGGCGGTTTCCTCGGTCGAGGCTTCCTGCTCCTCGGGGGAGGCGTGGAGGATGCCGGTCGGGATCGTCCAGCCTTGGCGCCGGCCGACCACCGTCACCGTGCCCACGTACATGAGTTCGGCAACCGTGGTGACGCCGCGGACGGCGATCGAGATCAGGGAGCCGACCGCGAAGCTGCGGCCGGGGAGGGCGGCCTTCACCGCCCAGGCGAAGGCGGCATCGCGGACGCCGAGGCCGGCCGGGGCGACCAGGGTCACCAGGGCGGCGAAATAGCCGATCGCCTGCGCCGAGCCGACCAGGAGGATGTCTTCGTAGGGGATGTAGGTGACCGAGCGGGCGACGGCGTAGACGCCGAAGGCGATCACCAGCCAGTTGAGCGAGTAGTAGACGATCAGCGCGATCACGTCGCGCAGCGACATCACCACCGGCAGCGGATCGCGGCCGAAGATGGACAGCGCCTTGCTGGAGAGCGGCCCGAAGATGCGCGGCGAGAGGATCGCCACCGCGGCCGGGATCAGCAGCAGCACCGCCCAGCGCTCCGGGTAGCCCTGGAGATCGGGGTGGCGGATGATGAAGTAGGCGGCGACGACGATCGCCGAGGTGGCCGAGATCGCCTGCTCGTAGACGATCGAGGCGAGCGAGATGCGCCGCGGCACCCCGGCGCGCTCCGACAGCAGCACCCGGCCGAGCACGTAGAGGATGCTGCCCGGCACGTAGCGCGCCAGGAGCGGCTGGCCCCAGGCGACCTGCGCCTGGCCGAAGCCGATGCGGTAGCCGAGGCTGCGCAGGATCAGGTCCCAGCCGTAGGCGCTGAAGACGAAGTAGAAGGGCAGGATGACCAGCGCCGGGATCAGCCACCAGCCGTGGAAGTGCACGCCTTCGCTCTGGATCTCCGACCACTGGTTGATGACGGTCAGAACCAGGAAGCCGAAGACGACGACCGCGAGGCCGATCTGCAAAGCAAGGCGCACGCCTTTGCTTCGAGGGGGCTTGGTCCCGAATCGCGCCCCTGCGTCACCGATCCGGTGGAGGAGTGGTTGGCGTCGCTCCACTCCCCCTGAGGTTAGAGGTCGGGCCAGAGCGCGCGCGGCGCCGCTTCTGGGATAGTCGGCCGATGGGCGAGTTCGAGCTGCTGGCGCTGCTTCGCGAGCGGCTGCCGGATGCGGGCCCCCAGGTGCGCCTCGGCAGCGGCGACGACGCGGCCGTGACCGTGCCCGGCGGGGCGGTCGCGACCTCGGTCGACGCGCTCGTCGAGGGCGTCCACTTCCGCCGCGAGACCGCGTCCCTGCGCCAGATCGGCCGCAAGGCGATGTCCGCCGCGCTCTCCGACCTGGCGGCGATGGGCGCGGCGCCGGGCGAGGCCTACGTCTGGCTCGGCGCGCCGGAGGCCATGGACGAGGCGGAGCTGCTCGAGCTCGGCGAGGGCCTGGCGGCGGTCGCGACCGAGACCGGGACGACGATCGCGGGCGGCGACCTGACCCGCGCCCCGGTCCTCAGCCTCGCCGTGACGGTCACCGGCCACGCACCGAACGCCGACGACTTCGTGACGCGCGGCGGCGCCCGTCCCGGCGACGCGCTGGTGGTGAGCGGCGAGCTCGGCGGGGCGGCGGCGGGCCTTCTGCTCCTCGAAGACCCCTCGCTCGCGGGAGACGACGCCCTCCGCGCGCGCCAGCTCGACCCCACCCCACGCTTCGCCGCGGGCCAGGCGCTCGCCGCGGCCGGCGCCACGGCGATGATCGACCTCTCCGACGGGCTCGCCGGGGACGCCGCCCACATCGCGACCGCCAGCCAGGCGCTTCTCGTCGTCGACGCCGACGCGCTGCCGCTCGCCCCCGGGGTCGCCGCCCTCGCCGCGGCCTCAGGCCGCGACCCGCTGGAGCTCGCCGCGGCGGGCGGCGAAGACTACGAGCTGCTCGCCGCCCTACCGCCCGCGGCGCTCGGGCCCGCACAGAAGGCGCTCGCCGCGCTGGGGACGCCGCTCACGGCGATCGGGAGGGTCGAGGCCGCCGCCGGCCGTCCGCGCGCCGAGCTCAGGCGGCGCGGTGGTGAAGCTGTGCCGATCCGCGGGTTCGACCAGTTGCGTCCGCGTAGGCCCCGGTGAGGAGCTCGCGCACGCCCCGGCGCCGCAGCATCGCGTTGGCGACGCGGGACGGATCCGGCTTGTAGCTGCCGGCTTCGACGAGGTTCTTCAGTTCCGTTGCCTTCATCGAGTTTGTTATCGGCTCGGCCATCGAGATCCTTAGTTTCAGGTAGTCCTACATGCGTCCATTAGGTAGTCCGGACACCCGTCCGGCCCGTTCAAGTGCTCCCGGTACGTTCGCGGTAGGTAACGGATTACCCTTCTAAGCGTGGCAAATGGGTCCGCCCGCATCCTCCTCGTCGACGACGAGCAGTCGATACAGACGCTGCTCAGCTACCCGCTGCGCAAGGAGGGCTACCACGTCACCTCGGCGCTGGACGGGTCCGAGGCCCTGCAGCGCTTCGACGAAGGCCGCTTCGACCTCGTCGTCCTCGACCTGATGCTGCCGCGCCGCGACGGCGTCGAAGTGTGCCGCGAGCTGCGCTCCCGCAGCCAGGTCCCGATCATCATGCTGACCGCGAAAGGCTCGGAGTCCGACAAGGTCGCCGGGCTCGAGGTCGGCGCCGACGACTACATCACCAAGCCCTTCTCGATGCGCGAGTTCCGCAGCCGCGTCAAAGCGGCGCTGCGGCGCTCCCGCATGGCCGGGTCCGCCGCCGAGCGCGGCGAGGACGGGCCGATCTCCCACGCCGACCTGACGATCGACTTCGACCGCCGCCTCGTCACCCTCGCCGGCGAGGAGATCAAGGTGACCTACGTCGAGTTCGAGATCCTCGGCGCCCTCGCCCGCTCGCCCGGCCGCGTCCTCACCCGCGAGACGCTGCTCGAGCACGTCTGGGGCGACTCCGAGTACCGCGACCCGCGTACCGTCGACGTCCACATCCGGCACCTGCGCGAGAAGCTCGAGCGCGACCCGAAGGAGCCCGAGTTCCTCTTCACCGTGCGCGGCGTCGGCTACCGCTTCGTCGAGTAGATGAAACGGCGCCTGCGACCGAGCCGGTTCGGCGGGCGCATCGCCCTCACCACGGTCGGCATCGCCCTCGGCACCGCGGCGGTCATCTACGTCTACGTGGTCGCGATCGGCGGCGCCGGCTCCGGCGACGGCGGGGTCAAAGCGGAGATCGTCGTCGGCGGCGTGATCGCGGCGGCGCTCGCCCTCGCCGCGGGCATCTACTACGCCAACGTCGCCGCCACCAACGTCCGCCGCCTCCAGGACGCCGCCCGCAAGGTCGCCGACGGCAACTTCGAGACCACGATCCCGGTCGCCTCGGTCGGCCAGCTCGCCCCGCTCGCCCGCACCTTCAACGAGATGCAGCGCCGCCTGGCCGAGCTCGACATCGCCCGCAAAGTCTTCATCGCCAACGCCAGCCACGAGCTGCGCACGCCGATCTTCAGCCTCGGCGGCTTCGTCGAGCTGCTCGAAGAGGAGGACCCGAGCCCGGCCGAGCGGGAAGAGTTCGTGCGCACGATGCGTCGCCAGATCGACCGCCTGACCAAGCTGACGACCGACCTGCTCGACCTCTCCCAGCTCGATGCCGGGGCGATGGTGATGACCGCCGGGCGCGTCGACCTCGGCGAGCTGGCCCGCGAGGCGGCCCGCGAGTTCGGCCCCCGCGCCGAGGCGCACGGCTCGCGCCTGCAGCTGCGCACCGCCGAACGGCCGGTGATCGCGTTGGCCGACCGTGAACGGGTACGCCAGATCATTCGTATCCTCCTCGACAACGCCCTCACCCACACCCCCGAGGGCACCGAGGTATCCGTGACCGCCAACTCGTCCAGCCGCCACCGCGCCGAGCTGATCGTCTCCGATCAGGGCCCCGGCATCCCCCAGCGGGTGCAGGGACGCATCTTCGAGCGCTTCTACACCGGCGACACCTCCGGCGGCTCCGGGCTCGGCCTGGCGATCGCCTCCGAGCTCGCGCAGCGGATGGACGGGCGGATCACGATCAGCTCGAGCCGCCGCTTCACCGCCTTCACCCTGGAGCTGCCGCAGACCCGCGTCGGCGACGCGCCCCCCGGACGCGCTCCGGTCAAGGCCGCCCAGTGAAGGCCCGCCGGGCCGCGACCGCGGCCCTCCTCGCCCTGGCGGCGGCGCTCGCCCTCGCCCTGCTCGCCGGCTGCGGCAGCGGCACCTCGACCGTGATCTTCAAGGACAAGACCGAGGAATCGACGACCGCCGCGCCGGGCCCGGGGGCCGAAGGCGCCGCCGGCGAAGAAGCCGAAGCGGGCTCCGAAGTGCCGCCGCCGGTCCCCTCCGAACTGGCGATCGAGACCGGCTCGCCGGGCTTCGACGCCACCGAGATCTACCGCGAGGTCTCCCCCGGCGTGGTCACGATCCGCTCCGTCTTCGCCGGCAGCGCCGGCGGCGCCGAGGGCTCCGGCTTCGTCCTCGACGCCGGCGGCGAAATCGTCACCAACGCCCACGTCGTCACCGAAGAATCGAGCGAAGGGCGCACGCCGGCGAAGGAAGTCTTCGTCGAATTCTCGAACCGCAACGTGCTCGAAGCGCAGATCGTCGGCTTCGACCCGTTCGCCGACGTCGCCCTGCTGAAGGTCGAACCGGAAGGCTTTCCCCTGCACGCGCTGGAACTCGGCGACGACTCCGAGCTCGAAGTCGGCGAGCCGGTGGCGGCGATCGGCAGCCCCTTCGGCGAGCAGCGCTCGCTCTCGGTCGGCGTCGTCTCGGCGACCGACCGGGCGGTGAAATCGCTGACCCAGTTCATGATCGAGGGCGCGATCCAGACCGACGCCTCGATCAACCCCGGCAACTCCGGCGGCCCGCTGCTCGAAGGCCAGGGCAAGGTGGTCGGGATCAACCAGCAGATCGAGACCAACTCCGGCGCCAACGACGGGGTCGGCTTCGCGGTGCCGACCACGGCGATCGAACGCTCGGTCGCGCAGCTGCGCGAAAACGGCGTCGCCGAATACGCCTACATCGGCGTCTCGAGCCAGCCGCTCTACCCGCAGCTGGCCCAGAAGCTCGGCATCGACAGCGAATTCGGCGCCCTGATCGCCCGCGTCGTGCCCGGCGGCCCGGCCGCCGAAGCGGGCCTCCGCGGCGCCGACGGCACGATCCAGTTCCAGGCGGCCGAATACGAAACCGGCGGCGACGTGATCGTCGAAGTCGAAGGCCACCAGGTGGTCCAGCCCGACGCCCTGATCCGGGCGGTCGGCTCAAAGAAGTCGGGCGAAAAGCTCGAGCTGACGATCCTGCGCGACAACAAGCGCAAGACCATCGAGGTGACGCTGGGCAAGCGGCCCGACCGGGTCGAACCCGAATAGGCGTCCGGGGCGGGACGGGGCCCGCAAGCTGTCGCCCGGAAGGTCCAGGCCCCGCAAGCTGGCGCCCGGGTGAGGGACCCGCCCCTCTCGCCACGGCCCGGGCAGGCTGTGGCCGTGGCGAGAGGGGCGGGTGTATGGAAGGTGTGGAGGGACACCGGCGGGAGGCGCACGGGAGTGGCACGGATCCGTGACGGGAGTCGGACCCCGTCACGGAGATGCCGGGAACTCCGGTCTTCCTCCCATGTTGTGCAACACCGACCTACGCGCTGCGTGTATTGACCCCCCTATAGG
>CALCIA010000247.1 GCA_937907435.1 uncultured Actinomycetes bacterium | reverse complement strand
CTTGCTATAGCACGGTCAATCCACGCAGCGCGTAGGTCGGTGTTGGACAACACGGAAGGAAGCGTGGAGTTCTCGGCATCTCTGTGACGGGGTCTGACTCCCGTCACGGTTCCGTGAACCTCCCGTGCGCCTCCCGCCGGTGTCCCTCCACACCTTCCGCAGACCCGCCCCTCTCGCCACGGCCACAGCCTGCCCGGGCCGTGGCGAGAGGGGCGGGTCCTTCTCCGGGCGACAGCTTGCGGGGCCTGAGCCCTCCCGTGCGCCAGCCTGCGGCCCCCCGCCCTCCCGTGCGCCAGCCTGCGGCCCCTGAGCCCTCCGCGGGGGGTCGGTCCGGGAGACTGCCGGTCTCGATGAACCTCCTTCAGGTCCTTGCCGTCCTCGCCGCCGGGTTCACCGCGGGCGGCATCAATGCCATCGTCGGTTCCGGCTCGCTGCTCACGTTTCCGGTGCTGTTGGCGGTCGGGTTTGCGCCGGTGACCGCGAACGTCTCCAACTCGGTCGGCCTCGTGTTCGGCAACGTCAGCGCGATCTGGGGGTACCGGCGGGAGCTCGTGGGCCAGCGGGAGCGGATGACGCTCGGCACCACCGGGACCACGCTTGGCGCGATCGGTGGCGGCATCCTGCTGCTGACCCTGCCGGAAGGGGTCTTCGAAACGGTGGTGCCGGTGCTGATCCTGCTCGCCTGCGTGTTGATGGTGATGCGGCCGAAACCGAAGCTGAGCCATGGGTCGCTCAGCCACCACCGCAAGTTCGCCCTCGTCGCGATCGGCTTTGCGGTCGGCGTCTACGGCGGCTACTTCGGCGCCGCGCAGGGCGTGATCCTGCTTGCCGCGCTGCGCTTCCTCATCCCCGACGGCCTGCAGCGGCTGAACGGGCTGAAGAACGTGATGGTCGGCGTGGCCAACGCGGTCGCGGCGCTCCTCTTCGTGATCTTCGCCCACGTCGCCTGGGACGCGGCGGCGCTGGTCGCGGTGGGCTCGATGGCGGGCGCCCAGCTCGGCGCGCGCTACGGCCGGCGGATCCCCGACCAGACCCTGCGCTGGACGGTGGTGACGGTCGGCGTCGCGGTGGCGATCGTCCTCATCGTGAAGTAGGAGGGCGGCGCCGGCGCCCGGGGCCCGAGGGCGCCAACCGGCCGGCGTAGGCTGGAGCTCATGGACGAGCGGACGGCGATGCGGAGGAGCCGTCGGGTGGCGATCGGCTCCCTGGCGATCGGAGCGGCGCTGCTGGCGTGGCGGCGGATCGGGCGGCCGGCCGGTCTCGGCGCCGCGAGCGCACCGGGCGAGGGCCCGGCCGTCGCCCCGTCCCTGAACGCCCGCCTCAACCTGGCCGTCGCCGAGGCGATGAACGACCGCGGCGTCTACCTCGGCCGGCGCTCGACCAAGGTCCACGTCGCCGTCTACCGGCGCAGCGGCGGGCGGATCGGCGGCAGCTTGCCGGGCTGGCCCGGCGCCAAGGTCGCCTTGGTCGACCATCGCGGGGCGAGGTCCGGCATCGCCCGCACCTCGCCGCTGATGTACCACCGCGACGGCGAGTCGATCGCGGTGGTCGCCTCGAAGGCCGGGCAGCCGACCAACCCGGCGTGGTTCCACAACCTGGTGGCGAATCCGGAGACGACCGTGCGGATCGGCGCCGAGGTGCGCCCGGTGCGTGCCCGCCTCGCCACCGACGAGGAGCGCGAGCGCCTCTGGCCCGAGTTCCTCGCCTTCTATCCCGGCTACGCGACCTTCCGCGAGCGCGCCCACCCGCGGGTCATCCCGATCGTCATCCTCGAGCCGCGCACACCGCGGTGAAGGCCGCCCGCAAAGCCCGACCGCCGATGACGCCCTCCTCCGCCGGCGTCAGCGAACGGATGTCACGGGTGCGGCGGCGCGACACGGCGCCGGAGCTGGAACTGCGCTCCGAGCTCCACCGGCGCGGCTTCCGCTACCGGGTCGACCGCCGGCCGCTGAAAGGCGTGCCGAGCCGCGCCGACCTCGTCTTCGGCCCGGCCAAGGTCGCCGTCTACGTCGACGGCTGCTTCTGGCACTCCTGCCCCGAGCACGGCACCCTGCCCCGCTCAAACGAAGCCTTCTGGCAGGACAAGCTCACCCGCAACCGCGAGCGTGACGCCACCGTGAACGGGCTCCTCGCCGCGGCGGGCTGGACCGTGGTCCGGGTCTGGGAGCACGAGGAGATCGAGGCGGCCGCCGACCGGGTCGAGTCCGCCGTGCGCGAGTCCCTAAGCCGCCACCGCTGAACTGTTCCTTTCGGTCCCCACAGGACCATAAGGAACAGCGGAAGGGGTGTCGCGGCGGAGCGCGGCGGCGAGGGATTCGGCGATGCGGCGCGCCAGCAGCGGCGGGACGGCGTTGCCGATCTGGCGGGCGACGCTCGACATCGCCTGCTCCTCGGGCAGGACGAAGTCGTCGGGGAAGGACATCAGGCGCGCCGCCTCGCGCACCGTGATCGGGCGGTGGGCGGAGGGGTGGAGGTAACGGCCTTTCTCCGGCTTGTAGAACTCGGTGCGGATCGTCAGCGCCGGTCGGTCCCACCAGAGGCGGCCGAAGACGTCGGTCGTCCCGGTCGGCTTCTCCCGCCAGCAGCGCGGCACCAGGTGTCCCAGGCCGGCCCGGTCGAGGTTCCGCTGCATCGCGAACCGATCGCCGCCGTCGCGCGGCACCGCCTTGTAGCGCCGCACGCTCTCCGGCCGCGGCCGCCGCGGCCGATGCCACCGCCGCCCGTCCGGCCGCAGCGGCAGCCCCTCGACCGCCTCCCGAAACGTGACCCAAGGCGCACGCCCATCGTCCCCGACGGGAAGGGGGTCTGCCTCCGGCCCGGCATGGGTCGGCGCGGGCCAGGGCGGCGGGGTGGAGCGGGTGCCAATCACGATCGCGCGGCGGCGTCGCTGGGGGACGCCGAAGTCGGCGGCGTTCAGGATCTCGCCGTCGACCTCGAAGCCGAGCTCCTCGGCGCGGCGCCTGAACTCGGCGTACTCGGCGCTGCGGAGCAGCTCGGGGACGTTCTCCATCACGAAGGCCCGCGGCTCGACCGCCTCCAGCGCGCGCAGGTACTCGCGCCACAGCCCGCGCCGCTCGAAGCCGACCGCCTCCCGGTTCAGCGGGCTGAAGCCCTGGCACGGCGGCCCGCCGATCACCACGTCGGCATCCGGGAACGCGGCGACATCCTCGATCGGCCCGCACGCCACGTGGTCGCCGAAGTTCGCCGCGTAGGTCGCCGCCGCGTCGCGGTCGAACTCGACCGCGAAGACCGACCGGAAGGCCCCCGAGTCCTCGAACCCCCGCGTCATGCCGCCGCAGCCGGCGAAGAGGTCGACGAGCGTGAGCACGCCCCGCACCATATGGGCGCGGCCGGCGTCTTCGCCACGGACAGGCCCCGCGCCCTCGGTGGAGCGCTGACGCAACTAAGCCTTCTATTTAGATCGACTTACTATAGAATTGTGCCAATGCCCCCGAGCGCCCCGCCCCTTCCGCTCGACCTCGGCACCGCCGAGGCGCTGCCCGACTCCTCGGTCCGCGCGCTCGTCGTCGACTCCCACGCGCCCTCGCGGATCGGCCTCGCGGCGCTGCTCGAGGCGCAGGCCTGGATCGAACGGTGCCTGCTCGCCGCCGACAGCCGGGAATCGGTCGCGCTCGCCCGCCGCCACCGGCCCGACGTGGCGCTCCTCGACATCTCCCAGACAGGCCCCTTCGCGAGCTCGATCACGGCCGCGATCCGCGCTGCCCACCCGGGCGTCCAGATCCTCCTCACCTCCCGCTGCCGCACCTCGCCCGGCGCGCCGCCCGCCGCCCTCGGCGCGGTCAGCTTCCTGCCCGCCGGCGTCTCGCCCGGGGACGTGGTCGACTCCGTCCGCGCCGCGGTGATCGGCGGCGAGCCACTCGACCCCGCCGGCGTCGCGCCGCCCGCCGTCGGCCCCGGGCTCAGCGACCGCGAGCGCGAGATCCTCCTGCTCCTCGGCACCGGCGCGACCAACCGCGAGATCGCCGCGCGCCTCCACCTCGGTCCCGACACGGTGAAGAAGAGCGCCACCGCGCTCTACCGCAAGCTCGGCGTCCGCAACCGCACCGAGGCCGCGCAGCGCGCCGCGACGTTCCTCGCCGCCTGAGCCCGCCCCGACTTATCCGCCCGCGGCCTCGTCGTCGACCGCCAGCGACTTCTCGACCCAGCCTGAGTCGGACTTGAAATCCTCGATCCCGAGCGCGGCGGCGACGTTGCACCACATGCCCATCTGGAAGAAGCCGTCGAGGCGCTCGTCGTCGGCGCCGGTGAGCCTGCGGGCGAGCTGGACCAGGCGCGCGTAGTTGCGTCGCACGGCGGTCTGGATGCCGGGATCGTCGCCGCAGGCCGCGTAGCCCTGGAGCTGGAGCAGGAGCTGGTCGGGGTTGTCGCCGATCGCGTCCATGTAGGCGTGGCCGATCGCGTTCAGCTTGTCTTCGTCGGCTTCCCGCGGGCCGTTCTCGTCGAAGTCCGCGGCGGCCTGCTCGAAGAGCGTCGCCACCTTCTCGAAGGACCGGTCGACGGCGGCGAGGAAGAGGTCGCGCTTGGTCGGGAAGAGGCTGAAGACGTAGGGCTGGGCGACGCCGACGTCGGCGGCGATCGAGGACACCTTGGTCCCCTGCAGGCCGCCGTGGGCGAAGTGGTGGATGGCGGCCTCGATCAGCGCGTCCCGGCGCTCGGCCGCCGGGACGCGCTTGCGAGGAACGGTTTTCGCCTCTGCCGCCACCGTTCGATCCTAGTTCGCCGCGGGGAGGGGACGCGAGGGGGCCGCGCCGCGGGGCTCGTGCCGCTCCCCCTCGGCCGCCTCGAATTCCTCGACCTCCCCCGCGGTCGCCTTGCCGCCGAACGGCAGCACCAGCGCGACCAGGGCGCCGAAGGCGAGCACCGCGGTCCCCACCCAGAGCGCCGGGACCATGCCGTCGACGAACTGCTGCGGCGTGGTGTAGGCGCCGGCGCCGCTGAACACGGTGGCGAGGACGGCGATGCCGAAGGTGCCGCCGAGCTCGCGGATCGCGTTGGTGGCGCCGGAGGCCTGGCCCGCCTGGTCGACGCGCACCGAGTTGAGGATCGCGCTCGCCGAGGGGGCGAAGACCAGCGCCATGCCGGCGCCGGCGAGGATGAACGGGATGATCATCGAGCCGTAGCTCTGCGTCGTCGAGGCCTCGGTGGCGAGCCAGCCGAGCGCGACCGCCTGCAGCGAGACGCCGGCGACCATGAACCAGCGGGCGCCGAGTTTTTCGCTGAAGACGCCCGCCAGCGGCGCGACGACCATCGTCGCCCCGGTCCAGACCAGCAGCTTGAGGCCCGCCTCGAGGGGCGAGTTGTGAAGCACGTTCTGCATGAACTGGCTGAGGAAGAAGATCGAGCCGAACATGCCGAAGTACATCGCCATCGAGACCACGTTGGTGACCGCGAAGCTGCGCTTGGCGAAGAACTGCATGGGGAGCATCGGCGCGTCGCTGCGCAGCTCCTGGCGGACGAAGCCGGTGAGCAGCGCGAGGCCGGCGGCGAGGCTGATCAGCACCTCGGGGGCGGTCCAGCCGATCGTCTGGGCGCGGACCAGGCCGTAGACGAGGCCGAAGAGGCCGGTCGAGGCGAGGGCCAGGCCGGGGAAGTCGAGCGGGGCCTTGGGGCCGTAGCTCTCCTCCAGGCGGCGGGCGGCCAGCGGGGCGAGCAGGAGGCCGATCGGGACGTTGATCCAGAAGATCCAGTGCCAGTCGGCGAGCTCGATCACGGCGCCGCCGACGAGCGGGCCGATCGCGACGGCGATGCCTGAGATGCCGGACCAGACGCCGAGCGCGAGGCCCCGTTTTTCGGGCGGGAAGGCGCCGGCGAGGAGGGTCAGGGTGAGCGGCGTGACGATCGCCGCGCCGATGCCCTGGATGGCGCGCGCCGCGATCAACAGATCGGCGGACGGCGCCAGCGCGGCGCCCGCCGAGGCGGCGGTGAAGAGGGAGATGCCGGCGACGAACATTCGCCTGCGGCCGAAGCGGTCGCCGAGCGCGGCGCCGGTCAGCAGCAGCACCCCATAGGCGAGCACGTAGGCGTTGACGGTCCACTCCAGCGCCTGCACCGAGGCGCCGAAGTCGTTGTGGATGCTGGGTAGCGCGACGTTCACGACCAGGTTGTCGAGAACGACCATGAAGAGCCCCACGGAGACCAGGACCAGCGTCCAAAGCCTCCCTCGCTCTTGCGTTTCCATGTCCGGTCCCTTCGTAGTTAGTAGCGGCGACTAAGAAAGGAACTTAGCAGCGACTAATAACTGATGCAAGCCGGGGGTCAGAACGACGAGGCAATAGCCGGTTTTTAAAAGTTGACATCGCTGTTTGTATAAATTAGCCTGAGCGAACGAATGTCCTTGGACCGGATGGTCCAAGCCATGTCGCAAATTCGAGATAGGGGGAAAGGGTGCGAACCGGAGCGCACGCGCTGACTCTGCTGTCCAGTCCGCTGAACGTCCAAGCGCTGATGGCGTTGAGGGACGGACCGAGGCCGCTCCCACGGTTGCGCAAGGAGGTTGGCTCCCCTCCACCGACCACGATGCGTAACCACCTTCTCACGCTGACCGAATTCGGCATCATCGAGCGATTTCGCTCCAACGAGTTTCCCCCGCAGGTTGATTTCGCGCTAGGAGGCGCGGGCCGCGATCTCCTCTCCGTCGCCGGCGCCATCAACACCTGGCTCGTGGCGGCACCCGATGGCCCGGTCGAACTGGGCACGGTCGCCGCCAAGAGATCGATCAAGGCCCTGGTCGACGGTTGGGCCACCGGGGTGGTGCGCGCACTTGCCGCAAAGCCGCTCACCCTCACCGAGCTCGATCGGCTGATCTCCCGAGTTAGCTATCCGACTCTGGAGCGTCGCCTGGCGGCGATGCGCGAAGCCGGGCAACTCGAGGCGCTGTCAGCCAACGGCAATGGTCGACGGCAGATGGTCACGAATTGGCTGCGCCAGGCCATCGGCCCCCTCGCAGTCGCTTCTCGATGGGAGCAGATGCATCCCTCGGACCACATCCCGCCGCCAGGGCGCATCGACGTTGAGGCCGCCTTTCTGCTGGCTGTCCCAAGGTTGCGCCTTCCGAATGCATCCTCCGGCTCTTGTCGCCTTGCCGTCGAGTTGACCGGTGGAGAAGTGGCGGATCCGACGGCCGGAGTCGTCATCGATGTCGAGGACGGGCGTGTAATCGGTTGCAGTTCGAGGCTAGGCCGTGAAGTAGGGGCCTGGGTGAGTGGTACGCCGTCAGGCTGGTTCCGTGCGGTTGTGGACGGCTTTCCTGACCAACTGGAGCTCGGTGGCGACAATGCACTGGCCGCGGGGGTACTCGACGGGCTCCAGCGCTGTCCCTGCGAACGGCTCGGGACGCAGCGTCTGAGTGTGTCGGTACCGCATGCGGGCGCTGACGAAGGCAACGGCTGACCATTTTCTTCACGCGCGAAATGGCGCGCCCGAAATTCTGTGTTTCTGCGAATTGCAGGGACATATGTGCACGCGTGTCTCTCGTCAGGTTGCCGACCGTGTGATTTCAGCAACGACTCTTGACTAAAGAGTCCGCGTCGAGCTAATAGATCGTCTCGACGGGAGCCGCGGGCGGCCACAGGCCGCACATGCGGCAGACAATCGGTTGGCGGGCGAAGGTGACTGCCTGCCGGCCGAAATCGGAAAGGATCAGAAATGAAGAAGTTCATCGCCCTCGTAACCGCGTTCGCGGCGCTTGCCGCCCTCGCGATTCCGGTGAGCGCCTCCGCCTACACCTCCAGTTGGAAGATGGAAGGCACGCCGCTTGCCGCAAACGGGACAATCACACTGACAGGGTGGGCGAAGTTCAGCGGCGGTACCAAATGCCATGTGCATGCCCACATCACCCTGACGGCAGGTGGCGGGACAGGTGAAGCCAGTGAATTCAGTCCCCAAAACCTGTCCGAATGTGAAATCACCGAAACCCTGAAAACCCTCGGCTGCACGGCGCTGACCAGCTCGACGCCCGAAAACCTGCCGTGGATGCTCGATGACGAAGGCACCTACGCCAAGGTCTCTTCCGGTGCCTCCGGGCCGATCAAGCTCACCAACCACTACACCGGCACGGGCTTCTGCCCAGGTACCGTGACGCTCGAAGAGCGCGCGGGTGAAGAACTCAGGGCCACGCCCGACAACGTGAGCGCGATCCACAAGCTCACGCTCTCGGGGACCATCCACACCAGTCTCGGGACCACTTCGACCGTCACCGGCGAACTGGAACCGGTCAACCCGGCCGACAGCGGTACATACGGCCTGTAGGTCGTACGCCGAGTACGCCGAATGCCGATCAAGGTCGGCAGTCCCAGGAGGCGGGGCCGCAACAGGCGGCCCGCCTCCTGTAACTCGCGTTCCTTATGCGTTCCTTGACAGCACCAGAGGCGTGCATTAGCGTGATCGCACAGGGAGATGGGGAGGCGCCTCCGAGGCGCGATCACTCCTCGATGACTGACTTGCCGGGGGGCATTGGTTTGGGACGGATGCGAGCACTTGTTGGGGGGGCGGTGGTGCCGGCGGTGGTGGCCGTCTGTCTCGGCTGCGTCCTCGTGCCGGCCGGGACGGCGCAGGCTGCATGCGCCAACGAAGCGATCCGCCAGGCTCAGGTCTCAGAACCGCTTCCTGGCGGCACCGCCTACCTGCCGGACTGCATGGCGCTGGAGATGGTCAGCCCGCCCGTGAAGCGCCTGCAGACGGCAATCTCGCCCACCTTCTCGGCGAACGGGGAACGGGTCAAGTTCCTCTCGCAGGCCGCCCTGGCGGAAACCCCCGGCCTTCAGGGCCTGCTCGACAGCTACGTCGCGACCCGCACGGTTTCTGGGTGGACGCCTACCCCCACCTCGCCGCCGGCGTTGGCTGAGATCGCGGGCGGTGGGTCGGATAAGGGTGCGCCTTACGCTTTCGCCGCCGACCTAGGACGCTGGGACCTGATCGGTGCGACCCAGGCACAGTTGCAGACCGGCAGCGGGCAGGTCTTCCAGGGGGGGCTTGACGGCACGCTCTCGCCACTCTCCCCGGTTCTGGTGCCGATCGACAACAGCGGCAACCGCAAATTGAATTTCGACACCGCAGGAGCGGAATCGACCGGTAGCTCGGCCGACCTGTCCACCACGATATTCCATCCGGAAGCCGCCTCGACCGGGTATTTGGCTGGCGATCCGCTGCCGCCGCCTTCGACCGGGGCGGAAACGCAGCCGGGCGGCGACTTCAATACCTACGTCGCCTCCCGTGCATCGGGTGGGCCGTCGCTCGAACTGCTGGCACGCGACAGGGAAGGCCGCGTCTACGGCGGGCGCTGCGGCACTCACCTGGGCGGTGGCACCGCAGCGAGCAGCAGGGGGACCGGGCGCGTCAATCAGGGGGCTATTTCTCCTGATGGGCAGCGCATCTATTTCTCGGCCAGGCCGGCGCAGCCGCCTACCGGCCCCTGTGGGGCGAGCGGGGTTGCGACCACGATCGCAGGCTCAAACCTCCTCTCGGGTCTCTACGGCGCCAAGGGGAGCGGCACGCTCACCGCCGGCTCCACTGAGGTGAGCGGGTTGGCGGTCGCCAACGGCGAATTCCAGCCCGGGCAGGAAATCGCCGGCACCGGCGTCGCGGCCGGTACGACGATCATCGCGGTAGGGCAAGGGACCCTGACCCTGTCGGCGCCGGCCACGGCCTCTGGTGCCACGCCGCTCACCGGGAGCGCCTTCGCCGCCGGCCAAGGGATCGCCGGGGCTGGGATACCAGCCGGCGCATCGCTCCTCTCCACGGGCCCGCTCTCGGTCGCCGGGCAGACCGCGACGCTCTCCGCGACCGCGACCGAAACCCAGGTTTCCGCCCTCTCCGCCTTTTATCCACTGCGCATCCTGCGGCGCACCGTGACCGGGTCTGGTCCCGAAATCGCCCCCCTGATCGCGGGCGAAACCGAAAGCGGATGGCAGGAACCCGGCAGCGACTTCTACCAGGGCGCTTCCGTAGACGGCTCCAAGACCTACTTCACGAGCTCGCGAAAGCTCACTTCCGCGGACCACGACCCGAGCGCGCAGGAGTGCAGTGCCGAACTCGGTGGCTCGGTCGGCTGCGACCTCTACCTCTACGACTCTTCGAAACCATCCTCGCAACGCCTGACCGATGTCTCCGCCGGAACCACCGGCGACCCCACGCCGGGGGAAGGCGCCGACGTGCTGGGCTCGATCACCGCGATATCGGGAGACGGCACCCGCGTCTACTTCGTGGCACAGGGCAAGCTGACCAGCTCGAAGGACCCCGAAGGAGCGGAAGCCGTCCTCGGGGCTCCCAACCTCTACACCTTTGACGCCGACACCGGCACCCTTTCCTTCGTCGGCACCCTCTCACCCGAAGACAAGGGCAAGCTATGGGGGGTCGAACAGAGCTTCGTCGGCGGCGCGTATGCCGTGCCGTCGATCGGGCCGAGCGAAGCGGTGGGTGGTGACGGCCACATCCTCGTCTTCGCCACCCACGCGTCGCTCGCCGCCGAAGACACCGACGGTGGCTACTCCGACATATACCGCTACGACGCGGACACCGAAACGCTGACGTTGATCTCCAGGGCCGCTCCCGGTGGCAGCGAAAGCCCACCCGCGGACGTCGAGGTCAACCCCAACGGCAACGCCCCCAACGCCAACCCCTTCGAGGAAGGCCGCTGGGTATCGGAGGACGGCGAAACGATCGCCTTCGCCACCGCCGAGCCGCTGGTCGCAGGTGACGCCGACGGCGCGGCCAATCCCTACCTGTGGAAGGGTGGGCAACTCGCCCGCCTGCCGGGCCGGTTGGTGGGCGATACCTTGCCGACCGTCTCACCTTCCGGATCGGAGGTCGGCTTCACCAGCGAAGACCGCCTGCTGCCCGCGGACGGTGACTCGGCCCCCGACGTCTATGTGGCCCGCGCGGGCGGCGGCTTCCCGATCGCCCAGGCGCCCGTCGGCTGCGATGCGCTGGTCGAATCCTCCTGCCGGGCCCTCCCGTCGGCCCCCGGCGCCGTTCAGCCCGCGAGCAGCACGTTCGGCGGCCCCGGCAACCCGAAGCCCCCCTCGACGTGCAAGAAGCGTGGCTTCGTGCGCCGCCACGCCCGCTGCGTGCGCAAGCGTGATCACAAGCGGCACGGGAAACACCACAAGCACGGTAAGCGCAGGCATGGGAAGGGGAGCGGAAAGCACTGATGAGACCTTCGATCAACGCAAAGCTCCTCGCCGCGACCGCCTTGGCGACCCTCGTAGCCTGCACCGGCGCCTCCAGCGCGTTGGCGGCGCCCGAACTCGGCGTCAACCTGGCGCGCACCTTCACCCCGCTGACCCACGGCGACGAACGCGCGGTCTACGAGGTGACGGTCTCCAATACCGCGGGCATGAGTCCCTCGGTGGGGGAAGAGCTGACCTGCTCGGCCCGCTACAAAGAAGGCGGCGTGAACGGCTGGTTCAACGTCCAATCCTTCACCTTCCGGTGGCTCAGCAACGGCGCTCCCGCCACCGGCCCCACTGCCCAGCCGACGGCCACCACCAGCACCTACGTCGTGCAGGCCGCCGACGAAGGCCACGCCCTGCAGTGCGAGGTGCTCGGCCAGAACTCGATCGAAGCGGCCGCCTCCTACGCCCCGCCGCTGCAGGTCGAACCTCCCTCCAGTCCGCCGGCGCCCAGCGCGCAGGCGGGCGCGTCCAACGTTCGGCCGACGGTTGCCAACGCCCCCGGGCACCAGATCTGGGGCCTCGGAACCCGCACCTGCAGCCCACCCCCGGCCGGCTCTTGGAGCGGATCGCCGAGCTGGACGTTCCAGTGGCTCAAAAACGGGGTGCCGATCCCCGGGGCCACCAGCAGCGAACTCACTCCCGAACTAGAAGCTCTCGGCACCGCGAACGCGGCGTCGGGCTCCAACGTACTCACCTCCCTCAACACCGAAGAAGGCTCCTTCGCGGTGGGCCAGAAGATCGTCGGCGGGGGGGTGCCGCCCGGGACGACGATCACCGCCGTCGGCGCCTCGACGTTGACGCTGAGCGCCACCGCGACGCGAGGAGTCAGCGGCGAACGCTATGAGTCCGGGCCGGACGTGGAAACCAACATCCAGTGTGAGGCGATCGGCACCACCGGAAGCGGTGAAGCACCCGGCGGCGCCACGGTGTTGACGGTCTCCCCAAACCTTTTCCGGATTCCAGGTGAATCGGCACCACCCAACAACAACACCGCTCTGACCGTCGCGACGTTGCCCTTTCTCAGTTTCGCCAGTACCACCACGGGTCCGATCACGCTTGAAGTGCAGCTCCCGGGCGGCGAGGAAACCTATGCCTACAGGGCGATCGGGACCGAAGTCGGCACCAAGGCCTGGAGCTGCACGAAAGAAGCTCCGACCTCGAGCCGGTCGGCGCGGGTCTTCTGCACCCGCTCCGACCCCCTGGCGCCGCAGTCCTCCTATCCGCCGGTCGAAGTTATCGAGCGCCCCGGCCATGACGCGCCGGACATCCTGACGACGAAGGCGATCGTCTCAGGCGGCGGTGCCGCAGCTGCGAACGCCGAAGACAGCTTCACCGTCGGCCCCGCGGTCCCCTTCGGCTTCGAGGGGTTCTTCGCGAAGGTTCTCGACGACCTCGGCAACGACTACACCCAGGCGGGCGGGCATCCGTTCTCGGCCGTCGCGAACGTTCAGTTCACCGACCACATCCCGGCTGAAGTCAACAACATCAACACCATCATCGGGCTTCGCGCGCTGAATGGCCGGCCACGGATCGTGACCACCGACACCCCGCGCGGCTTCGTCGGCAACCCCCAGGCGGTGAAGCCGTGTGCGTCGACGCGGCAGGTCACGACCCTGCCGCCGAGCTGCCCCCCTGAGTCCGTGGTCGGCGGGATCAGCCTGGAAACCCCCGAAGGCTGGTTCCACAACGAGCCCATATTCGAGGTGGAACCCGAAGTCGGGGCGCCCGCCCAATTCGCCTTCGGGATCCCGACGCTGAGGCTGCTCTACACCTTGACCCCCGAACTGCGGCCCGGGGACGGCTACGCGATCTCGCTCGTGAGCAGCGGCATCCCGAAGACCCCCGAACTGCTCGCGGCGCCGGTGGTGCTCTGCGGCTTCGGGGCGAAGCCACTTGTCCCCTCGGCCGCAGGGACGGAAGAACGTGAATTCACCGGTTGTCGCAGGCCCCACGAAGCAGGAGCCGGCCTGGTCCCGTTCCTGACCAATCCCACCCGCTGCGCGGTGCGGCCCACGACCCGCATCTCCGCCGACACTTGGGAAGACCCCGGCTCCTACGCCGAAGCAAGCTACGCTGCCGCGCCGCTCACCGGCTGCGACAAGGTGCCGTTCGAACCAAGGATCTCGCTGAAACCGACCTCCAACCGGGCCGACTCGCCCACCGGCCTCGACGTCACGCTCTCGATGCCAACCGAGGAACTGGAAGAAGCCGACGGCATCGCCCAGGCAAACCTCGCCGGTGCCACCGTCACCCTGCCCGAAGGCATGGCGGTCAACCCCGCTCTCGCCAGCGGCCTCGAAGCATGCGGGGAAGCTCAATTCGGGATGCACGAAGGCGTGCCCGACGGCGAACCGGTGCGCTGTCCACAGGCATCGAAGATCGGCACCGCCGAAGTGCGTACGCCGTTGGTCGCCGACACGCTCGCGGGTAGCGTCTACGTCGCCAGCCAAGGCAAGAATCCATTCGGCTCGCTTCTCGCTCTGTACATGGATCTTGAATCCAAGCGCGACGGATTGCTCCTGAAGGTGGCCGGCAAGGTCACGCCCGACCCGGTGACCGGCCGGCTCACGACCACCTTCGTCGAAAATCCCGAGGCGCCCTTCTCCGAACTGAAGCTGCACTTCGCCTCCGGTCAGCGTGCCCCGCTCCTCAACCCGCCGCGGTGTGGGCGCTATCAGATCGAATCCGAGCTTTGGCCCTGGACCGCCGCCGATCCGCGGCGGCCAACCTCGGCAGAGACGGTCTCTCAGACGTCGACGTTCCAGGTGGCCCGCGGTCCCGACGGGGGTCCATGTCC
Source organism: uncultured Actinomycetes bacterium (assembly GCA_937907435.1). Lineage (GTDB taxonomy): Bacteria > Actinomycetota > Thermoleophilia > Solirubrobacterales > 70-9 > VAYN01. Next base: position 31,343 of record CALCIA010000247.1, on the reverse strand, counting down.
GCATGAGGATTTGGAACCGCATCTCTCTGCCGGGGTCGCCGGCCCGGTCGCGGGGACGACGAGCCCCTTTGTCTTGAACCTCTCCCGCGCCGACGGCAGCCAGCGCTTCAGCGCGCTCGACGCCTCGCTGCCACCCGGCCTCACCGCCTTCCTACGTGGGGTGCCCTACTGCCCCGAGGCCGCCCTTGCCTCGATCTCCGAAGCTGAAGGTGCGGCCGCGGCCGAGGTCGCCTCGCCTGCCTGTCCGGCGGCCAGCCAGATCGGCACGGTCACGGTCGGCGCCGGGGCCGGCGAAGATCCGTTCTACCTCGGTACGGGGCGGGCCTACCTCGCCGGCCCCTACAAGGGCGCGCCGCTCTCGATCGCGATCGTCACCCCGGCCCTCGCCGGACCGTTCGACCTCGGCAACGTGTTGGTGCGCTCGGGGCTCTACCTCGACCTCGAAACCGCTCAGGTCACGGTGAAAAGCGACCCGATCCCGACGATCCTTCACGGCCTCCTGCTTGACGTGAGGGACGTCAGGGTGAACATCGACCGGTCCCACTTCATCCTGTCCCCCACGAACTGCGAACCGATGGCGGTCGAAGCCACCGTCCACGGCCCGGGCGGCGAAAGCGCCGCCGCCTCCGACCGCTTCCAGGTCGGCGGCTGCGAACGGCTGAAGTTCAAGCCGCAGCTGAAGCTGCACCTGAAAGGCGCCACCGGACGGTCCGGCCACCCGGCGCTGAAGGCGGTGGTGAGCTACCCGAAGCAGGGCGCCTACGCCAACATCGCCCGCGCCCAGGTCGGCCTGCCGCATTCGGAGTTCCTCGACCAGGGCAACCTCGACAAGGTCTGCACCCAGCCGCAGTTGCGCTCCGCCACCTGTCCCAAGCGCTCGATCTACGGCCACGCCAAGGCCTGGACGCCGCTGCTCGACAAACCGCTCGAAGGCCCGGTCTACATCGGCGTCGGCTACGGCCACAAGCTCCCCGACTTGGTCGCCGACCTGAACGGCCAGGTGCGAATCCTGCTCCACGGGCGGGTCGACACGACCAAGCAACACGGCATTCGCAACACGTTCGAAGTCGTTCCCGACGCCCCCGTCTCGCGCTTCGTTCTCGAAATGAAGGGCGGCAAAAAGTACGGGTTGCTCGAAAACTCGGAAGACATCTGCCGAGCGAAGCAGCGCGCCAGCGCCCGCTTCGTTGCGCACAACGGGCTTGTCGCGCAGTTGCACCCGGAGATTCGCAACAGCTGCGGGCAGAAGCATCGCGCGAAGAAGAAGTCGCACCGAGCTAAGTCGGGTTCCGGCTAGTCCCGATATCCATGTCGCAGAGCTGGAGTGACCAGGGAAGGCGCTCCGGGGGAGGAGTGAACATATGTTTGGACATCTTCGTGAACCATTCGGGAAGGCTGGCCTGGTTGTCGCGATCGTTGCCTTGCTCGCGGCCTTGGTGGGTGGTGCTTATGCCGCCGGGGGCGGGCTCAGCGGCAAGCAAAAGAAGGAAGTAAGAGGGATCGCCAAGAACGAAGCCAAGAGATACGCTGCCCAAGGACCAGTTGGCCCACAGGGTCCTGCCGGGGCGACCGGCAAGGACGGCCTGAACGGCCTCGACGGCGCTCCGGGCGAAGCCGGCAAGAGCGGGGGCAACGGCAGGTCCGTGGCCCTCAGTGAAACGGCCTCGGGATGCGCCGAAGGTGGCATCACCGTTGAAGTTGAAGGCAGTGGCGAACCGCTCGAAATTTGTAACGGCGCAGCAGGGCAGGCCGGGAAAGACGGGGAACCCTGGACCGCTGGCGGAACTCTTCCGAAAAGTTCCACCGAGACCGGCAGCTGGTCGGTGGGGACCTACTTCGGCCCGGCGATGAGCCCGGTGGAAGCCATCGGAAAACCGCTGCTTGCCCCGATCTCGTTCGCCATCCCACTCGCCCAGGGTCTCGATGAAAGCCATGTCCACTTCATCGGAACCGGAGAAACCGCCCCTGTCGGTTGCACTGGTGGGACGGCCGAACATCCCAAGGCCGACTCCGGAAATCTCTGCGTATACGCCGGTGGAAATGAAGGTGTCTCCGTAGAGAAGAGCATCTATACCGCCAGTGGTTCCAACGGGACCCCAGGTGCCTCTACCGCCGGTGCGGTCCTGGCCATGTTGGTCCTCGAAGAAGGGGCGGGCGCCTGGGGCACCTGGGCGGTGACCGGCTAGGTGCTGGCTGGGTGACCCTCCGCCGTACCCCGTGATCGGTGGGAGTATGGCGGCGGGTCACACCGATCGACCACTACGGATTTCACGATGAGCATGACTCCCGGTGGCTCTCGGGCGCACTCCGGTCATGCCTGGGGCCATCCCCGGCAGAGAGCCTCGGAACTCAAAGTGGGAGTTGCTGGAATCTCGCCGATCGGAAGTGCTGATTACGGTTCGACCGGCGCGTCCACGACCGATTCCCTGTTGAAGTTCGTCGTGCTGGCGGAAGGTGTATCTGCTTTCGGCACCTTCGCCGTGACCGGCTGACCTGACCGGGCCCTGCTCAGAACGGCGACTTGCAGAGCGACTTCGCGCCGGACCAGGAGAACCACTTGCCGAGCTTGCCGCCTGGGTGCTTGGGGACGCGGACTTCGAGGCGGGTGTAGGCGGCACGCTTGCCGCACTTGCCGAGGTCGGTGGCCCGCAGCTCGATGCGCGCGAGCTTGCGGTAGTAGCCGCCGTGCGGCTTGAAGATGGGATTGAGGCCGCGGCCGATCGCGGTTGAGTTGCCCCAGCCGCGCCACTTGATGTGGGTGACCGAGCCGCTCGGGTCGCCGCCGTTGAAGATTTCGCGCGGTTCGGCGGTGCCGAAGCCCTTGCCGTAAGGCGCGGCGAAGGCCTTGGCGCCGAGGACGGGGTTGGCGGCCGCTCCGGCCGTGGTGGCAACCGTCGCGCAGAGGGCGCAGGCGACGAGGACGAGTGAGGAGAGGATGCGGATCTGTCTCATTTGTCGGCCTTCTTACCCCCGAAGAGCCGGCGCATGCGTGTCCCCAAGGACGGCCGCGGCCCACGCTCCGCCGCGAGCCACTCGTCCCGCGTCGGCAGGTTCCCCGCCGCCCGAGCCTTCCGCACACACTCCATGTGTGCGTGTCGCCGCTTCGATCGGTCGTCCTCCGGCGCGATCAACACGTGCTCCGACATCGAAGCGAGGTGCTTCCCACAAAACGGACACCGATAAGTAGCCGGCTTGAGATTCGACGCCGGCCGCATCGTCCACCACCTCGCCTTCTCCGCCATCCCTTCACAGTTTGCCGGGACCCCTGTGCCGATGGGCCGAAAACCGGACTATGTGTCGGGTTTTCGGCCCATCGACAGGTGGGGTGTGACGGAAAGCGCGTGAAGGGCGCGCGGATCCGTTACGCGTCGGGGTGGCGGAGGCGGGACATGGCGACCATGGCCACTGAGGAGCCCTTCTGGTCGACCAGGCCGCGGAGGGTGTGGCGGGAGAAGATCTCGTCGAGCTCCTCGCGGCTGAGGGTCTCGCGGTCGAGGGCGGTCTCGGCGAGGTCGTCGAGGCATTTGCGGTTGGCCGAGAGGAGGGCGCGGGCGCGGCGGTGGGACTCGCGGGCGAGGGTCATCGAGGCAAGGTCGACATCGCGGCGGGTCGAGTCGGAGACCGCGTAATCGCCGGTCGGCATCGCGATCGGCGGCGGGCCGTCGGGGTCGATCGCCACGCCCATGCCGAACTCGCCGACCATCTGCTTGCAGACCATGTGCACGCGGGCGAGGTCGTCGACCGCCCCCGAGTAGGACTCGCCGAAGACCTCTTCCTCGGCGGCGCGCCCGCCGAGCAGCGTGACCACCTCGTCGACGAGTTCGTCGCGGGACTTCAGGTAGCTGTCCTCCCGCGGCGAGTGGCCGACGAAGCCGAGCGCCGGGCCGCGGGGGACGATCGAGAGGATCTCCGGCGGGTCGAGCCCGAGCAGCTTGCGGCAGAGCGCGTGGCCGGCCTCGTGGTAGGCGACGATGCGGCGCTCCTTGGGGCTGAGCCGGCGCGCCTGCTGGGAGCCGACTGACTGGCGCAGCAGCGCCTCGTCGATTTCGACCCGGTGGATCTCCGCGTTGCCCGCGCGCCCGGCCAGCATCGCCGCCTCGTTCAGCGCGTTGGCGAGCTGGGCGCCGGTCATCCCGGTCGTCTTGCGGGCGACGTCGCGCAGGTCGAGGTCGGCGGCGAGCGGCTTGCCCTCGGCGTGGGCGCGGAGGATCGCCTCGCGGCCATCGCGGTCGGGCGGCGCGACCAGCACCTGGCGGTCGAAGCGGCCCGGCCGCAGCAGCGCCGCGTCGAGCTTGTCGACGTTGTTGGAGGCGGCGAGGACGATCACGGTCCCGTTCTCCTTCTCGAAACCGTCGAGCTCGACCAGGAGCTGGTTCAGCGCCTGCTCGCGCTCGCTCGTGCCGCCGTCACCGCCGCCGCCGGAGCGGTGGCCGCCGACCGCGTCGAGCTCGTCGATGAAGATCACCGCGCGCCCCGACTTGCGCGCCTCCTTGAAGAGACGGCGGATGCGGGCGGCGCCGCGGCCGACGAACATCTCGACGAAGCTCGAGCCCGAGGCGGCGAAGAAGTCGACTCCGGCCTGGGCGGCGACGGCGCGGGCGAGCATCGTCTTGCCGGTGCCGGGCGGGCCGTAGAGGAGGACGCCGCGTGGGGCCTTGGCGCCGAGCGCGCCGAAGCGGTCGGGTTCGCGCAGCCACTCGGCGACGTCCATCAGCTCGTCCTTGGCGGCGTCGACCCCCTGGACCTCCTCCCAGGCGACCGGCCGGCCCTTCGCGGCCTTGACCGTCTCCGGCTTGGTCGAGCCGATCGTCGTGCGCATGAGGCGCAGGAAGACGAACAGCAGCATCGCCATGAAGACGACGCCGAAGACGGGATACCAGTTGAAGAAGAATTCCTGGACGGATTCCACTTACCGAATAGTGGACACGGTCGGTCCAGGCGGCAACGAACATGTGTCCAGATTCGTACGAAAGGCCTAAAGGTCCAGCGGTGAAAGTTCGATAGGGCGCGCCGCGTTGCCCCCACCCCCGGGGGGGGTCAGCCGCGGACGACCTGGGAGCCGCCGACGATCGTCTCTTCGCCGGAGTCGCCGAAGACGATCCAGGCCTTGTTGCCGCCGTCGTAGTCGGGGGCCCAGAGCTTCAGCGTCGCGGGGCGGTCCCAGACCGTCACCTGCTCGTCGCCGGTCGCGTCGATTCCGCGCCAGACCCGCACGAAGGGGTTCTCGGACTCCTGCTCGGCGATCGTCGTCGGCTCCTTGTGGCCGGGATGGACGCGCGTCTCCGGCGGCAGCTCCATCAGCCGCATGACCGAGGACTTGAGCGCCTCGAAGCCCGCCGCGCCCGGCGCCGCGCAGCCGCCGACGGTGCCCTTGAAGAGGACGTCGGCGGTGAAGACGTCGGTCCCGTCGATCAGGAAGGCGAGGTGCCCGGGCGCGTGGCCGGGGGTGTAGAGCGCCTCGATCTCGATCCCGTTCGCGTCGAGCTTGTCGCCGTCGCCCATGATCACCTCGACGTCCTCGTCGAGCTCCGCGGCGGTCGCCTCGTGGGCGACCAGCGGCGGCCCGCCGAGCCGCTCGCGCGCCTCCTTGATCCCGGCGATGTGGTCGACGTGCGGGTGGGTGACGAGGTAGTGGGTGATCGTGATCCCGTCGGCCTCGGCCCGGTCGATCAGCGGATCGACGTCTTCGTTGCCGTCGATCAGGACGCCGGTGCCGCGCTCCGGGTCGGCGACCAGGTAGGCGTTCGAAAGCCACTGCGGATTCTCGGTCCTCTCGACGATCACGGCGCTCCTCCTTCGCTGGCGATTGGCTCCCCTGAACCTACCCGGCCGCTGCCCTCGAGGATCACGCGGGCGACCAGCGCGGGGTCGTCCCACATCGGCACGTGGCCGACCTCGGGCAGGACGAGGAAGCGGGCGCCGGCCGGGCGGCGCTCGGGCTTCGGCGGGCCGACCTGCCGGTCGAGCTCCGCCCAGGCGATCGTCACCGGCACGTCGGCCGGGTACCCCGCCGGGTCGAAGATGTGCTCGCGCATCGCCTTGTTGGCGCCGTCGTAGCCTTCCGCGTCGATCCAGGCGAGGACGAGTTCGCGGGCGGCGCGGGTCGGCCAGTTGGGCGGGCGGGCGGCGAAGGTGGCGACGGCGCGGTCGCGCACCGGGCCGATCCAGAGCGCCGCGCTCACCAGCGGCCGCAGCCGCTTCGCCCAGCGGCGGCCCGAGCCCTTGCGCGGCCCGATCGGCGCCCGCCAGAGCCCGGCGGGGGAGAGGCAGGTGACCGAGCGTGCCGCGCCCATCCGTCCCAGCTCCAGGCCGACCCAGGCGCCGAGGCTGTTGCCGGCGACGTGCGCGCGCTCGACGCCGCGGGCGGCGAGCTGGTCGCGGAGCGCGCCGGCGAGCGCCGCGGCGGTCGGCTCGACCGCGGGCGGCAGCGGGGGCGCGGCGCCGAAGCCGGGCATGTCCAGCGCGATCACCTCGCGGTGCGGGGACAGCAGCGGGACGACCGGGTCCCAGACGTGCGAGGCGGCGCCGAGGCCGTGGATGAGGAGCAGCGGCTCGCGGGTCCCTGGGTCCGCCGGCCCGGCCGCGGTCCCGTCGCCGGCCGCCGCGCCGTCGCCGAGCGCGCCGTCGCGCGGACGCGGCCCCCCGCCGTCCCCGCTCACCGGAACGAGGGCTTCGCGAAGAGCATCTGGACGTCGCCGATGCGGCGCTCGCGGAAGCCCGCCTCGGAGCTCGACAGGTAGAAGTCCCAGAGGCGGCGGAAGCGCTCGTCGTAGCCGTGCGCCTTGAGCTTGTCCCAGGCGGCGAAGAAGCGCTCGCGCCACAGCGCCAGGGTCGGCGGGTAGTGGGCGGTGATGTCGTCGAGCCAGATCTCGCGCAGTTCGGTGACGGTTGCGATGCTGTCGGCGATCCGTTTCAGGGACGGCAGACAACCGCCGGGAAAGATGTGCGTGTTGGCGAAGCTCCGTGACGCCTTCTCCATCTCGTAGAGGCGGTCGTCGACGGTGATCGCCTGCAGGAGGAAGAGGCCGTCGTCGGCGAGCAGCCGGTCGCAGGCGTGGAAGTAGTCGTCGAAGTACTGCCAGCCGACCGCCTCGATCATCTCGATCGAGACCAGGCGGTCGTAGGTGCCCTCGAGGTCGCGGTAGTCCTCGAGCAGGATCGTGACCCGATCGGCGAGCCCCGCCTCCCGCACCCGCGCCGACGCCAGCTCGTGCTGGGCGCGGGAGATCGTCGTCGTCGTCACCCGGCAGCCGGTGGTGCGCGCCGCGTGCAGCGCCATCCCGCCCCAGCCGGTGCCGATCTCCAGCAGGTGGGTGTCGGGGCCGAGCTGGAGACGCTCGCAGATGCGGTCGAGCTTCGCCACCTGCGCCTCCTCGAGGTCGGCGCCTTCGCGCGGGAAGTACGCGCACGAGTACATCATCGTCGGGTCGAGGAAGGAGGCGAAGAGGTCGTTGCCGAGGTCGTAGTGGGCGCTGATGTTGGCGCGGGCGCCGCCGCGGGTGTTCTCGGGGACGAGGCCGCGGAGGCGGTGGAGGCCGCTGCGCGCCTTCGACCAGGCGGCGCTGATCCCGCGGTGCTGGCCGGCGAGGCTGCGGGCGCCGATCTGGATCAGCGCGACGAGGTCGTCGGTCTCCCAGAGGCCGTCGACGTAGCCCTCGCCGAGCCCGACCGAGCCGTGCACCGGGCCGCGCCAGGCGGCCGGGTCGTTGATGCGGACGGTGGCATGGAGGTCGGTCGGCTCGCCGTAGACGCGGCTGCGGCCGCCTTCGACGATCTCGATCTCACCGCCCCTGGTGCGCGAGAGCACCGCGCCGACCGCGGCGCGCGCCGCCGCGTCCTTCACCGCGCCACCTCGGCCCCCTCGCCCGGGTCGCCGGCGGGGGAGGAATGGGTCCGGTCCATGGGCCAAGCGTATGTTCTCGGCGCCGGCGCGAAAAGGGGCAGGTGGGAGCGACCCGCCGACCGGTGGGTTCCCGCCGCCGAGTTCGCACTTTCCCGCGCATACCGCGGATAACTGCGAACTCGTAAGAGGCCCTCGCTCAGCCGTAGGGCCGGTAGAGAATCTTGTCGCCGAGCAGCGCGCTTACCGTCTCGAAGCCGTAGCCCTTCGCGCGCAAGGTGTCGATGACGTCGGGCAGCGCGGCGGGCGTCTCGTCGCGGGGGCCGCCGCCGTCGTGCATGAGGATGATCGCCCCCGGTTTCGCATTGGTGACGATGTTGGAGTAGATCGCCGCGGTGCCGGGCAGGGACCAGTCGCGCGGGTCGACGTCCCAGGTGATCGTCTTCAGCCCGAGCGAGCCCGCCGTCGCGATGACGCTCGAGTTCTCGGCGCCGCCCGGCGGCCGAAAGAGGCAGGGCTTGAAGCCGGTGTAGGCCTGGATCCGTTCGGCGGCGCCGGCGATCTGCGCGTAGCCGGGGTCTTCGACGTGGTTCATCGTGTGGTCGCCGATCTCGTCGCCTTCGGCGAGGATCCGGCGCATCGTCGCTTCGCGTCCCGGCATCTCCTGGCCGACCTCGAAGAAGGTCGCGGGCACGCCCTTTTCGCGCAGCACGTCGAGGTAGCGGTCGGTGTATTCGCTCGGCCCGTCGTCGAAGGTGAGCGCGACGACCTTGCGTTCGGTCGAGGCGGCGCTGACCAGTTCGGCGTCGCCGCCGGTGCAGCCGACGGCGCGGACGGGGCGGAGGCGGAAGGCGCTCGCGCCGCTCGCCGGCCAGGTGGTCGTGCAGTGGCGGCGGACCTTGCAGCCGCCGCTCCCCGTGAGCACGCGCCAGCGGTAGCGGCCGGGCCGCAGTCCGGTCGGGTGGGTCGGCCCGGCGACGATCGAGAGCACCAGCTTCTCCGGCTCCGGCCGCTTCAGCCTCGCCGGGATGGTCGTCCGGGTCAGCGGCCTTTCGGTGGAGTCGACGGTGACGAGACCGACGCGCTTGTGCGCCTTCGGCCCGCCGATACAGAGGCGCGTTTCGGTGCCGGACGCCGCGGCCGTGGCGTCCGCGCCCGCCCCCGTCTGCTTCGCGAACCCGAAGCACAGGTACGCCGCGGAGGCGCGCCGAGTGTCGGGGCGCGGCTGGAGCTTCGCCAGCGCCACGGGCTTCGCGGTCCGCACGGTGAGCACCAGGTCGCGTCCCGCCTGGGAGACCGTCGCGGTCGCGATCTCCGGCCCGCGCGCCGCGCGGGCACCAGGCGCGATCGCGAGCAGCGCCGTCGCGGCGAGCAGCAGCGCCAGGAGGGCGCACGGGATCTTGCGGGTGAGCAAAAGGTGGAGCACGGCGGTTCCTGGGTAGGAAGGTGTGATCCTAGGCAGCTTCGCCCGTGTTCCGAGGATCAGTGAGGCACTCCGCCATCCCCGCTCACCGCCCGCCCGTCCGCGCCCTCGCCATCCTGGTCGTCCTCGTCCTCCTCGCGCTCCCCACCGCGGCCCGCGCCGAAACGGGCGGCGCCGGGATGTTCGAAAACGCCGGGGTCGGGCGCCACTCGCCCTTCGTCCGCCAGGGCATGTGGATCTGGTACGTCGACCAGTCCCAGGGCGGCTCCCTGCCGGCGATCATCCGCACCGCCCACCGTCATCGCATCGGCACCGTCTACATAAAGGCGGGCGACGGCGCGACGCGCTGGGACCAGTTCAACCGCGCCGTCGTCGCCGCGCTCCACCGCGGCGGGCTCAAGGTCTGCGCCTGGCAGTTCGTCTACGGCGACGCGCCGTTGGCCGAGGCGCGGATCGGCGCCGCCGCGGCGCGGGCCGGGGCCGACTGCCTGGTGATCGACGCCGAGGCCGAGTACGAAGGCAAATACGCCGCGGCGGACCTCTATATAAGGAGCCTCCGCGGCCAGATCGGCGCCGGCTTCCCGCTCTCCCTCGCCGGCTTCCCTTATGTGGACTACCACCCGGCGTTCCCCTACTCGGTGTTCCTCGGGCCGGGCGGCGCGACCGTCAACCAGCCGCAGATGTACTGGAAGGACATCGGCACCTCGGTCCGCGAGGTCTTCGCCCACACCTACCTCTACAACCGGCTCTGGGGACGACCGATCTTCCCGATCGGCCAGACCTACGGCGCGCCCGGCCTCCGGCCGCTGCGCCTCTTCCGCCGCTTCTCGGCGAGCTACGGCGCGGTGCCGAGCTGGTGGGACTGGCAGGAGACGAACGCGCGCGAGTGGGGCGCGCTCGGCGCCCGCGTCGGCGCGCGCAAGATTCCCGGCTTTAGTCCCGAAGTCGAATATCCCCTGTTGCGGATCGGCGCGAAAGGCGACCTCGTCGTCTGGGCGCAGGAGCGGCTGATCACGGCCGGGGACGACGTCGAAGTCAACGGCATCTTCGAACGGCGCACGCGTCGCGCCGTCCGCGCCTTCCAGGAAGCCCACGGGCTGACCGGCGACGGCCAGCTGGGCAGCGAAACCTGGGCGCAGCTCGTCAACTACACGCCGTTCAAAGTCGAATGGGCGTCGCCCGCCCCGATCGTGACCTCGCTGGGACGAGCTGCCGCGGCGCACCGGCCGCGCTCGGCTTCGTTTCCCCCGCTCCGCGACGAGCTCACTCCGCGGCGACGCTGACCGCGCCCTCGGCAACCCGCCCAGCTGTTCCTTATGGTCCTGTGAGGACCATAAGGAACAGCTGGCGGAGGGCGATGCCGGCGCGGCGCCGCGCTAGCGGGCGATCTTCGTCGTCAGCCGGCCGAGCGTCGGCGAGCTGACCACCAGCTCGTCGCCGTCGCCGAGCCAGACACGTGGTTCGCGGGCGCCGCCGACGCCGTCCGGGGTGCCGGTGGCGACGATGTCCCCGGGCTCGAGCGTCATCAGCCCGGAGAGGTAGGAGACGAGCCGCGGCACGCCGAAGATGAAGTTCGCGGTCGTGTCGCCCTGCATCTTCTCGCCGTTCAGGGTGAGCTCGATCTCGATCCCGTCGGGGCCGCCCGCTTCGTCGGGGGTGACGAGCGCCGGACCGCAGGGGGCGGAGCCGTCGAAGACCTTGCCCGACATCCACTGCGGCGTCGCGAACTGGAGGTCCCGGGCGGAGAGGTCGTTGAAGAGCGTGTAGCCGGCGACGAAGTCCAGCGCGTCGGCTTCGGCGACGTTCGCGGCGCGGCGGCCGATGACGAAGGCGACCTCGGCCTCGTAGTCGACTTTCGCGCTCGCGTCGGGGAGGGTCACGGTCGCGCCGTCGGCGACGAGGGCGTTGCGCCACTTGCCGAACATGATCGGCGTCGTCGGCAGCTCCTGCCGGCCCTCTTCCGCGTGCTTGGCGTAGTTGAGGCCGATGCAGATGATCTTCTCCGGGTCCGGGATCGGCGGCAGCAGTCGCACGGCCGCGAGCGGGTGGGACGGCGCGCCGGTGTCGCCGATCCGCGCGTGGAGGTCGTCGAGCCGTCCGTGCTCGAGCAGCTCGCGGAGGCTGCCCCGGTGCGGTTCGCCGAGCGCCGCCCAGGCGTCGACGACGCGACCGTCGACGAGCATCCCGGCCCGCCCACCGTCCCCCGCGTCGTAAGTCACCAGTCGCATGGGTCGGGAGCCTAGCCGGGGGCGACCCGCGCCGCCCCGCCGGCCGGGAGGCGGCCCGGCTGGCGAGGCGGCGCGGCCCACCCGAGCGGCGTTCGCACTTCTCCGCGGATAGCGCGGAGAAGTGCGAACGCCGCTCGCGGGGGTGGGGGGTCGCTCAGCCCCGGGCGGGGACGGGCTCCGCCTCGAGCGGCGCGTCCGCCTCGATCGCCTCCAGCTCGCCGCCGCGGTCGATGTCCCGCTCGCGCACCAGCAGGAACGCGAACGCGGTGCCGACCAGGCAGAGGATCCCGCCGAGCATGATGATCTCGTTCAGCCCGTGGATGAACCCCTGTTCGGCGGCGGCGCGCACCTGGTCGCGGGCATTAGCCGGGACCGCGCGGAGCGCCTGCGGCAGCGCCCCCGAGGAGGTCGCTTCGACGAGGCCGCGGGCCTGGTCGTGGGAGACCGAGCCGCCGGTCAAGGACTCGACCTTGGAGGCGCCGGCGCCGAGGAAGACCGCTCCCCAGGCCGCGACGCCGACCGCGACGCCGACCTGGCGGAAGGTGTCGTTGATGCCCGCCGCCATGCCGCTTTTCTCTTTCGGCACGACGCTCAGCGCGACGTCGGCGATCACCGGGTTCAGCAGGCCGACGCCGATCCCGGAGACGATGAAGCCGAGCAGCAGCGCGGTCCATTCGGAGTGCACCCCGAGCCCGCCCATCAGCAGCAGGCCCGCGCCGGTCAGTCCCAGGCCGCCCGCCATCAGGTAGCGCGCCTGGACCTTCGCCAGCGCCATCCCCGAGATCGGCGCGAGGAGGAACGCCCCCACCGTGATCGGCAGGTAGCGCAGGCCGGCGTCGATCGCCGAGTAGCCGAGGAAGTTCTGCAGGTAGAGGGTCAGGTAGAGGAACAGCGAGAACATCGAGGCCGAGACCGCGAAGGCGGCGAGCTGGACCCCGGTGAAGGCGCGGCGGCGAAAGAGGCCGAGGGGGAGCATCGGCTCGGCGACCCGGCGCTCGATCGCGACGAAGGCGGCCATCAGCACCGCCGCGCCGGCCAGCAGCGAGACGATCAGCGTGCTGCCCCAGCCCTCGTCGTTGCCGCGCACCAGCGCCAGCACCAGCAGCAGCAGCGCGCCGGAGAAGCTGACGACGCCGCCCCAGTCGATGCGGGTGACATTTGGGTCACGGGACTCGCGCAGCTTCCAGTAGGTGACCGCGATCGTCACGATCCCGACCGGCACGTTGACGAGGAAGACCGACTGCCAGCCGAGGCCGTCGGTGAGCAGGCCGCCGATCAGCGGGCCGACCGCGACGGAGACGCCGATCGAGGCGCCGTAGATGCCCATCGCCATGCCCCGCTCGGGGCCGCTGGGGAACTCCTGGGCGACCAGCGCGAGGCTGACCGCGAACATGATCGCGCCGCCGATTCCCTGCAGGCCGCGGGCGAGGTTGAGGAAGGTGGGGTCGGGCGCGAGCGCGCAGAGCAGCGAGGCGGCGGAGAAGATCGCCAGCCCGCCGACGAAGATGCGGCGCCGGCCGAAGCGGTCGGCGAGCGAGCCCGCGGTCAGCACCAGCGCGGCGAGCGAGAGCGCGTAGGCGTCGATGACCCACTGCAGGTCGGAGAAGCTGCCGCCGAGGTCCTGCTGGATCTTCGGCAGCGCGGTGTTCACGACGGTTATGTCGAGAAGAAGCATGAAGGTGGCGACGCAGACGGCACCGAGCGTCCACCACTTCCTGTTGGTCCGGTTCCCGGCCATTCCGGGACCTCCTTCGCGTCGGTTACAATTCGTAAGGAAGCCTTGTCAGGCGTCCTGACCAAGTTGTTCGGGGACCTTATCAGGTCACCTGACTATTGGTCGGGCGGCCCTGGGGGGAAGACCGCCCTCACAGAACACGACGCGGCAAGAACCCGAAATGTGACACCCGCGAGGAAATCGACCGCCGAGTCCCACCATGGAACCGATGCAACGCAAAGTCCCCACCAACCTGGAGCTGATCCTGGCCGCGGGCGACGCCTCCCGGATCACCCTGCCCGCCCTGATGGACCTTGCCGCCGAGGCGATGTACATGGACTTCCGCAAACTGCTCGAAGAATCCGGGATCAGCGACGTCCGCCCGACCCACGGCTGCGTCTTCCGCTTTCTCCACGGCGACGGCATGCGCCTCACCGAGCTCGCCTCCCTCGCGGGCCTCACCAAGCAGTCGGTCGGTGAAGTCGTCGACGAGCTCGCCAAGCTCGGCTATCTCGAGCGCTACCCCGACCCGACCGACAAGCGCGCCAAGCTCATCCGCCTCACCGAGAAGGGCCAGGAGGCTCAGCGCATCGGCTTCTCCCTCTTCGCCAAGGTCGAATCCGACTGGGCGGAGGCCTTCGGCGCCGACCGCATCGCCGCCCTCCGCTCCCTCCTCGAAGAGATCGCTCTCGCCAAGGCCCCCGCCGCCGTCCCCGAGCTCGCCCTCCCCACCACCCCCGAACCCGCTCCGGCGCGCTGATCCGCTAGCTTTCCAACCCGGGCCCCCGCCGGCCCGTCCGAGTCCACTCGGGGGCGTAGCTCAGCTGGTTAGAGCGCCGGCCTGTCACGCCGGAGGTCGCGGGTTCGAGTCCCGTCGCTCCCGTTGCTCGTTCCTGGCTCTGGGTAGCTGAATTCGACGTCACCCATCTCGATTCGCGGCAGAGGCCGTGGGCCACAAGTTGTGGCCCACGGAGCAGGTGCGATCCGCAGTCCAGCCTTAACTTCGGCGTCGCTGCTCTAGGAGCCTGGCCCTCAGGTGTAGGGCGTCCCGGCGCACTCGCCCTCGGAGAATTCACGGGATGACCTAATGTTGTGTGGGTGCCCTGGGGTCCACATCCGTACCGGAGGGTAGGCGATCGGGTATCTAGCGGCCAGGGCGCGAGGTCTCAGCGGTGAGGACGGCCGCGTCGAGTGGTCGGACGGCCGCCGATTGCCCCGAGGGTGAGCGCTTCCTCTGCTGCCGGCGATGGGGGGATCCGTCGCTCGATTTCCATGAGGTGGTCGTTCGTGGTCGACGCGGGCCCTACGTGAGGGTCGAGGCGCTGGGCGGGCCCGACGTGGGGGAGACCTTCAACATCACGGCCTCCACGCTCTGGTCCGACGATCAGATGGATTACGCGAAAGATCGGCGAGGCCGAGACCTTCGTATCGCCGAGCTCGACCGCGAGCAACCCGTGGACCACATCTCGACCCTGGCCATCGAGATCCTCTGCGCGTTGGCGACCGGCGACACGCACGTGGAGAGTCGGGCGACCGTGGAGACGGTGCTGGTTCAGCTTGGTCGGCCGGCCGATCTCGGTGAGCTGCATGGGTTGGCCTATGCGGGCAGCGGGTCCGGGGCCTCCGTCGTGGCGCCGGCGCAGGCCTGGCGCCAGCTTTTCGAGGAGCTCGCCCGATCGATACCGGAGGTGGTCGAGGAGCGCGCCGCCGAGCAGGCGGATGGTTGGTCGTGGATCAGCGACGCGGAAAGGGGTGCCGCGCTCGCACGGGTCCGTCTCTGGGCGGGGCTTCCACCGATCGCCCAACCGCTCGAGGTCAAGGCTCCGACGAAGGAGCGAAACGAGGCGAAGCGCCGGCAGCAGGCGATCCGGAGGGCGGCCGAAGAGTTGCCCGCCGCAGCGTCAACCGCGCCGACGGAGGATCTCGAGAGATTGTTTCGCACCTGGCAGGGTGTTCGAGGCGGATCAGATCGGGAGGATCCGTCCCTGATCGGGAGGTTTGACATGAGCAGGCGGGCTCGGGAGTTCGCGGAACCGCTTTGCGATCTCTCGGCCAAGGATGCGCAGCCTCTGATGTGTTGGCTCATGGAGGAAGCAGGCATCCGGGGTCATTGGTGCGACCACATCGTCTGGTCGGATTACTCCGCCCAGCATCCGCGGACACTTCATCTGTTTCCCGACGGGCACCTCTTTCCTGAGGAAGGACGCGTCACCAGGGACATGGAGGGCGCCTTCACGGCGTGCGGCGAACAGGTCCATCTTTCATGGAGGGTCGATCGTTCCTGGACGCGGGCGGCCCCGGGCGAGTGGCTCGGGCACTACCGTGCGCTGATCGCATACCGGGAAAAGGCCGAGGCCTACAAGTCGGAGGGCAAGGAAATGCCGTATCTGCCCTTCGACCCCGACTACGATGAGGCTCGCCGGGTGTGTCGGAAATGCGCCGCCTACCATGGCCTGTTTTTCGAGTGCCTCGATGTGGGAGACGAGACCCGACGATGGCCACCGTGGCGTTTTGCGGAGATCCGAGAGAGGGCACTCTCCTCGGTGCTCGATCGCCTGGCCTCCGGTTCGGAAGACGGCAGCCTGGAGGATGTGCGACGGGTCGCCACGGGGACCTGGCTGGAGGCCGAGATCGCTGCCATCGCGAGGGAGCTGAAGACCAGAGGGCCAGGTTCGCTACGTCGGTTGTTCGGCGATCGCCAGGGGCCGACGCCGTCGCTCTATCAGCAGTGGGACGAGACCTGCGAGCCGGTCGGTCTCGAGCCACATGAGTTGGTCGGTCGGTGCCTTTGGGAAAAAGTGTTGACGGAATCGCTCGATCTCTACCACCACCAGAACTTGCCGATGGAAGATCGTCGCCGGGTGCGCGACGGGATTCAGAGGGTCGTCGAGGCGCGGATCGCCGGTCTTGGCTGACCGACAGGGTCGATATCCCTCGGTCTGTCGCCACAGCCGGTCCGGCGGCGCTCCTCGACATAGGGCCCTTATCGAGCTCCGGGTAAGGCCCCGTGCGCGGACATCTGCATAAGTCCCTGTATCTGGCGACAGGGCTGGCTGCTGTCTGCCCAGCCGTCACAGGCGGCTCTAGAAGTCGCACGCACCATATTGAACCCGCGACAGAGATGAGAACGCGAGCCAGAGCGAAAGTTCAACTATTCCGTATTGAGAGATCTGCATCACTTAATTAGAAATCTGCTGGCTAATGGCGGACCGCACACCAAAGGGGCACCCCGGAGCCCGATCCCGCCGTACCGCATTGGGCATCGCGCTTGTGGTCCTTCTCCTGGCGATCTGCGCGGTCCCCGTACTGGCGGCCCCGGCCCAGGAAGCACCGGCGACGGGCGCATCCGGGGGCGCTGACGAAATCCCTGCGCCGAGTCCTGCCGAAGTTGCCGCAGTCGAAGCGAAGCGTCGGGAAGAAGAAGAATGGCTCGCCAGTCCGCAGGCGGTACACGAACGGCTCGTGTCCGAGGATGCATATTCCGAAATGACTGCCGGTGAAGCGCGCAGTCTGATCAACGAAGCGTTCCCGGAAACGATGGCAGCACTGAACGAAAATCCCGGGCGCGTTCTCACCCACCTAGACATCGAAAATCGACTCGGGACCTATGCCGCCATCGTCGGCAACGGTCATGGCGAAGAACGGAGCCTCGTCGAATCCTCCGTTCCGGTAGAGAGCAGCCTCGGCGGCGAAGGCGAGAAGCCGGTGGACCTGAACCTCGAACGATCAGGCGCTGGCTTCGTCCCGGCGAACCCGATCACGCAGCTCGAACTTCCGGGGACCGCGCAAGATTCGATCGAACTCGGTGAAGAACTGAAGGTCGGCCTCCCCGCGACTGGCGACCATGAAGCGATTCCTCTCGGGGAAGAGAACCTCTTTATCCCGGAAACCGAGACCTCGACTGACACCCTCCTCTCGCCGATCGCTGACGGGGTCGAGATCTCCGAGCAGCTGCGCTCGGAGGAAAGCCCCGAAGTATTCTCTTTCAACCTCGAACTACCGCACGGTGCCCAGGTGACGCCGTCTGGCCGCGGGGGGGCGGAAATAGTGTCGGCCGCCGGTGCGCTGCTCGGCAAAATTCCGCCCCCCTCGGCGGTCGACGCACAGGGCGCATCCGTTCCAGTGGAATTGAGGGTCAACGAAGAAGGCATCTCGATGAGGGTGCCCCATCGTCCATCAGCCGAAATCGCCTACCCGATCCTCGCTGATCCCGAAATCCTCTGGGAGCCGGGAAATTTCCAGGCTTGGGGTGCCGAACCCGGCGAGGGATACGGCCTCAGGGACCTTGGCTCGTCCCTGAACGCCTACTCTGAATCGAACCGCTGGTATAGCGCCAACACCCACGCTGCCTGGGTCTACACTGCAGCAGGTGAAACGGCCTATATCGCGGCGGGCTATTTCAGTCCGGTCGACTTCGTGGATCCCTGTCAGGCTTATCAGCCACACGGCTACATTGGCTTGTACAACGTTGCCACCGGTGGCTGGCCCAGCCTCGGAATCTTCTCTGGCGGGAACTCAGAGTCGACGTTCGAAACGGGTTGGGTCGGAACCCCGTGGACCCGATACGCGACGATCGGAATCGCAACCGCCGAACAGAAAGCAGAAGACACTCCCTGCTTCCACGAAATCTACGTTGGTGGTGCCTTGGTCCAGGAGAAAGACCTCGGCCCGCCGACGCTCAACTATGTCTCGGGCGTGCCGGGCGGCTGGTTCGACCCTGCCGAAGTCGGACCGGCGACGATCTCAACTTCCGACAGCGGATTCGGTCTGCATAAGGTCTCCGCCGCCGATATCGGAGGAGACACGAGCTATGACCGTCACGAATGCACGGGGGTCTACGGGAGTCGCTGCCCGCTTACCGACACTTGGACTATCAGGCCCGCCTACGCCGAAGGCGAACGCACTTTCCTGGTGTCCGTCGAAGACCCCATCGGTCAGACGACCGAATGGACCACGACGACCAAGGTCGACCTCGGGAAGCCGGAAATTGAATTCGGGGGCCAACTCGCATACGTGACGGAAGAAGAAGGCCCCGAAGAACCAGGTCTCGAGCACCTTGGCGGCCCCGACCCGCTGAGCCTTCCCGTTTACAACCTTCACGTCAAGGCGACGGACGGCAGCAATGCGACTGCACGGGAAAAGCAGTCGGGCGTCAAGCGGGTGGCGGTCTATCTCGATGGCACTCTGAAAGAAGAATGGCCGGGCCCGGCATGCCCGCAGAGCAGTTGTCCTGTCGAAGGCAAATACACCCTCCGGCTGACCGGACTCTCCGGTGGAGTACACAATCTGAAGGTCGTTGCCGAAGATTGGGTCCACCACCTGCGGGAACGGGAAATCGAATTCGAATACCTCCCCGCGACGGGCGAAAACGACGAATACGTCATGCAGCACTTCCCCCTCGAAGTGGGGGAAGAAGGGTCCGGCCATGGGCCTGAACTCGCGGTCAACCTGATGAACGGAAATCTGGTCTACCACGAACAGGATCTCGATCTGGATATGCCGAGCGCCGACCTCCAAGTTGAACGCCAGTACAACTCCGAGACTCCCGACGGCGAAAGTGACTCGCTCGGAACGGGCTGGTCACTCGCGCAGGTCCCGACCCTCGAAGAAGCCGGCTCTCAGCAAGGCGGCTCCGAAGGAATTCCGGTGACGCTTTCGGGTAGCGAAGGTCCCATAAGTTTCAGCGCGCCGAGGGAAGTGGGCGGCGAAAGGTTCGAACCGAGCCTCCATCGGGTGATCACGACGCTTGCCAAAGGCCGCTATGAACTGAGCGGCGAAGCTGGTCAAGAGTTCGGAACGACGGTCTTCGACGCCGCGGGCGCTCCCGAGAAGCAGATCACCGGCGGCTACTCTCAGATTGGTTACGCATACGAAGACGGTCGGCTCGCGGCGATGGTCGCCGAAGATCCGGCGGCGACGGAAGCCAGTGTCGCCGAAACCGAAGAAGCAGAAGGGGCTGGTGCTCCCGGTCATCCGGTCTACGAAGAATCGTTCGGCTTACCGGGGACTGGGGCGGGGGAGATCTCAAGCCCTGGTGGCATGGCACTCGATTCCTCCGGAAACCTATGGATTACCGACGAGGAATCGGATCGAATCGAGGAGTTCAACCGTGAAGGCGGACTCGTGCGGGAATTCGGTTCTCCTGGTATTGGCGCTGGAGACCTGCTTTCCCCGGGCGGCCTCACTGTCGACCATCAAGGAGACGTATGGGTCGCCGACTGTGGCAACACGCGGATCGAGGAGTTCGGACCAGAAGGCGAATATCTCCATCAGTTTCCCGTCACCGGTACCACCGGCGGCTTGAGTGCGAGTTCCGTCCCGAGCGGCGTGGTCGTCGGTGCTGGAGGCAATCTGTGGGTCTCAGACAAAGGCGCGGGCAAGGTCGATCTTTTCACTCCGAGCGGGGAACTCATCAAATCAGTGGGCGCGGAAAGCCTCCAGGAACCCGGCGCGATCACGACCGGTCCCGAAGGCACCATGTGGGTGACGGACTCGGCCCTCGATGAGGTCTTCGAGTTCGATGGGAGCGGGACGCAGGTGACGGAGTTCGGCTCCGAAGGAGAAGGCGAAGGCCAGTTCCGTGACCCGAACGCGATCGCGGTAGACGGAGACGACCATGTTTGGGTCGCCGACACCGGGAACGGGAGGGTCGAGGAGTTCGAAGAATCTGGACGCTTTCTCCATGAGTTCGGCTCGGAGGGGGAAGTGGCTGGACGATTCAGTCATCCTGCGGCGGTGGCGTCGGACGGGGAAGACCATGTCTGGGTTGTGGCGGTCGGCAACGATGGAGCGGATGTCGAAGACACCGAATTGCCGGTCGAATTAGAAGGCTCGGAAGGATCTGATTTCGACGATCCCGTCGCCGCGTATTCCTTCGACGAAGGCGAAGGCACCACTGCCGGAGACCTGACCGGAGACGGCCACACGGCGACGATCCACGGCGCCCGCTGGACCGCTCACGGCCGCTATGGCGGGGCGATTGAATTCGAGGGCGAAGAAGGAGAATACCTCTCGGTCCCCGACTCTCCCGATCTTGACCTGGCCGAAGAATTCACCCTGGAGGCCTGGGTCCGACCACAGGGCTACAACCGCTGGGCGCCGATCGTCGGCAAGCAGATGAGCCCCGACGAAAACCCCTACGTGTTCGACTACTTCCTCGCCGACGGCGACTCGACCCCAGGTGTCGCCTACGGCGGCACCGCGAACTCCGAGGGCGAATTGGACTCTGGCGAGGCTCTCCCGGAAGGCACCTGGTCACACGTTGCCGTCACCTACGACGGCATCCGGCTGCGCCTCTACGTCAATGGCGAACTGGTCGGCGAAGAAGCTTCCGCCCAGCCTCCGGTGACCGAAGGGGGTCTGTTGATCGGTGGGGACGCCGTGACCGAAGCCTTCTTCGACGGCCGCATCGACGAGGTGCGGATCTATAACCGTGTCCTCGACAAAGGCGAAGTCCAGGCCGATATGGAAGCCCCGCTCCAGACTCCGACGGACGATCCCGTCGCCGCGTATTCCTTCGACGAAGGCGAAGGCACCACTGCCGGAGACCTGACCGGAGACGGCCACACGGCGACGATCCACGGCGCCCGCTGGACCGCTCACGGCCGCTATGGCGGGGCGATTGAATTCGAGGGCGAAGAAGGAGAATACCTCTCGGTCCCCGACTCTCCCGATCTTGACCTGGCCGAAGAATTCACCCTGGAGGCCTGGGTCCGACCACAGGGCTACAACCGCTGGGCGCCGATCGTCGGCAAGCAGATGAGCCCCGACGAAAACCCCTACGTGTTCGACTACTTCCTCGCCGACGGCGACTCGACCCCAGGTGTCGCCTACGGCGGCACCGCGAACTCCGAGGGCGAATTGGACTCTGGCGAGGCTCTCCCGGAAGGCACCTGGTCACACGTTGCCGTCACCTACGACGGCATCCGGCTGCGCCTCTACGTCAATGGCGAACTGGTCGGCGAAGAAGCTTCCGCCCAGCCTCCGGTGACCGAAGGGGGTCTGTTGATCGGTGGGGACGCCGTGACCGAAGCCTTCTTCGACGGCCGCATCGACGAGGTGCGGATCTATAACCGTGTCCTCGACAAAGGCGAAGTCGACGAAGACCTACAGGATCCGGTCAACTCAAAAAGCACCCCACATCCGCCCTGGCAAATCCAGAAATGGGGCGTGATGTCAGGAGCGGCCCCAGGGCCCGTGGATGGAGCTGATCCGGAAGTCGCTTTCTCAACGGAAGACGGTCAGATCATCGCGATCGAGCCGAGCCAGGGGCCCGAACAGCAGTACCAATACGAAGGCCACCTGCTCGCAGCTCACACCGGCCCAGAAGGAGAAGCAACCTACGAATACGACGCTCACGGCCGACTCGACAAGGTGAGTCTGCCAAACAGCGCGACGGCAGAAATAACTTACGAATCAATCGGTCGCGTGAACGCCGTGACCGTCCAGATGCCGGGTCAGACGGCAAAGACCACGCACTTCGAATACTCCGACGAACCACGCGAAACCGTCGTCCGCCTACCCGAAGAGCCAGCGATGGTTTACGACATTGGAGCGGATGGATCGGTCTTTCGCTGGCACAACATCGCGAGCCCGCCTGAAATCGAATCTCTCTCCGGGTCCCTCTGGGAACAGCGCGGAGAAAATCAGACCGGCACCATCACTCCGGGCGATCAGAATCTTCTTGTTCACGCCCATTCGGCCGAAGGTATCTCCTCGATCAAGATCGTCGCCGCCGGAAATCAGCTGGTCGAAGAAGAAACCTGTGAACAGGACTACGAAAAACCAGGGGCTGAGTGCATCAACGTTCCGATCGAGTTCGTGACCGAGACTGAAAGCTGGTCTCCGGGAGTTACGCCGTTCGAAGTCATCGTGACGGACAGCCTCGGGCACACGGAAAGCAGGCGTTTCTGGGTGAACGTTCCCTACACCCCGCCCTCCCAGGAAGGTGAGGCGCCTCGCCTTCCACAGTTCCAAGAAATCAAGCGCTTCCGTGAAGAATACGGCTTGGACCTTGACCTCAAAGGCAACAAGTTGGCGCTCGATGAACGGATCTTTGAACTCATCAATTCCTGGAACGCCCCGAATTCCTATTTGGGAGCGGTGGCGAGGGCGTCCACCGAACAGTGGGGGATGCCTCTTCGACCGGTGGACGTCGCCGAGTTGGAATACCGGGAACGCTACGTGGAAGAGGATGGTCCTTTGATCGAAGAATGGGCACTGGAACACCATCCGACCACCTATGCCGGTTATGAAATTGACCAGCGAGCGGGCGGGCTACTGAGAATCGGATTTACGGAAAACCAGCAAACCCTAGTTTCCGAACTTCTAGGACAGCTGCCCTTGATGGCAGCGGACCGCATAGCCCCATTCTCGATCACGCCGACTAAGTCGATCGGCTCGCTCGAACAGATCGATGAAGAGCTTCTAGAGTTGGTGGAAGCGGATCCACAGATGGGAGAAGAGGTCGCTGGTATCGAGTTCCCGGAATCGGGCAACCGCGTCATCGTTGAAGCGACGAATGCGACGGCGGTCGAATCCTATCTCCGGCAGAATTTCAGCAGCCTTGCGGGAGTAATGGTCGTCCAGGTGTCCGGCCTCCAGGAGCCGGCTCTCTCCCGGGAACGAGTGGGGGGCAGATTATTGGCTGGGGATCGAGTATGGAATGACTGGACCCCCACGATAGCGCCCGACTTCAGCTGGGCTACGGCTGGATTCGGCGCCGAAGAAGGCGAGTACATATCCCAAGAAAAGCGTTACGTTCAAGTCCCATTCATGCTCGATGCTGGTCATACCGGCAATCTCGGAAGCTTTATGTACAGGGAGAGTGATGGTTCCAGCAAGACGGAACAGGAACGGCGCGAACACGGCGAAAAGATCGGACGAGTCGGGCGGGATGCGCTGACTCAGGGCAACGGTGCGATCGACGCATTGGCCGTTCGGCTCAATTCGGATGGTCTCACCCCCTTGGGAATCTTTGGAAATGGACCTACGGGCGCGGCCGCCTCGGCTCATTTGAGAGAGCGTGTCTGCACCTCGGGCGCGTGGACCGAACGCACGATCTGCGGTCGGGTGATTGGCTTCAACTGGATAAAGATGAAGGAATATCCAAACCACAGGATCGGTGAGATGATTGTCAAGGGTGACAGTCCGATCCACAAAGGAGACAGCGGAGGCCCCGTGTGGGCAAAGCACGATGGGAGTGCGCTTGGCCTGATGAGCGCCTATCCGAATGGTGAACCGAGTATTTGGGACGTCCAGCCGCTTCTGACGACCACTTACGGGGACAAAGGGAAGCAGGTGATCGGCGCCCTTAATGCGTCGGTGATGGGTAGTGGTAGCCTGCGCATCGCTGAACGATGAGCCTCCTAAGGTCAACACGCCGACCAATAATTCTCTGTATGGCGATATTCGCCTGTTGCGGGGGTGTGGCGGTGTTCAATCAGGAGGGCCCGCCATCTGCCTCTGCGAGTTCGCCGAGCCTGCAGAACTCTCGGCGCGGGGTCCCGTCTCCATGGATCGTCCTTGGGCGTCCGCATGGCGAACGCGTCGTTATTGGTCGTGGGGTCGATTGGTGTCCGCCTGAAGGAAGGCCTGAAGACCAGCCCAGATTCGTCGGGGTGAAGGAGGTCGACACTCCGAGGGCGGTCATCCTTACCGCCTATCTGCTCAAGCAGCCTCCGGAGACGTGTCTAGGGGTCGTAGCTCAGGTCCAACGAACCGTGCGAATCCCGGACGGTCTTCATGGCCGGCGTCTATTTGACGGCAGCACCTCCCCTGCGACGCAGCGGTGGCCTAGGAGGCCGCACCAGCGCTAGGTGATTCGGCGCGGGGGCTCCAAAAAGGCTTCTCCGGCCTGCAGGGTTCATTTTGGATGCCCGCACGAGGCGCGGCCCAACTGAGATCTGCGGCACGAACGACCTGATCATTCTCAGTCGGTGGAGAACCCTGGGTGGGTGGGTGCGGGAGTCGACGAAGTTGAGATCGGCCTAGAGTGGCGGTCAACAGCAGCGGCGGAATACAGGTCAGCATCGCCGTCGCGACCGAAACGTGTCGACACGACGAAGCTGGCCGGACGTTCCGGAGGGCTAACCAGAGTGCTCGCCGCCAGCGTCCACGTCGGCAGCGCTGGCCCGCGGGCTTCATGCGCCTGGTCGATGAACTGCACCCGGACGTCGTCACGATCGAGGTGTCCACACCGTTTCCACCGTGAGCTGGTGGCGGCGGGACTCGATTCCCGGCTCAGGTACCACGTCTTTGACCCCAAGCCACAGGCCCAGAGGACCGCGATCTACTCCCGCAATCCACCCGACTTCCAATGGCCTATCATCGGGCGTACGCGCAATGCGGTGTTGTCGGGCAGTCTGCGGGGGCCCGATTACCGATATCCGTAGATCGTCGGCAGTCTGAGGCGACGCGACCGCGTGATGAGGCACCGGAGGTCGCTCGTCTCTCCCGAAGCTCATGCGATCCAGGCGCTCTGCCATCTGAGGTGTGAGCAAGCTGCATTAACCGGGAGCGTGGTGTTCAGGTACTTCCCGCGCGGAGTGCCCGAAACGGCGACGTAACAGCTGCGTATCCGCGCAGTCCTCCGGATCAATTCTTCTTCATACACGGCAGGAAATCCCTGCAGGTCGCTGGTCTTGTGGGATCGGCAGAATTCCTCGCGAGCGACTTAACGCCGGAAGTCGCGGGTTCGAGTCCCGTCGCTCCCGCTTCGCGCTGCCTCCGGGCCGCTCAGCAGAAGACGGCCAGGTGGAAGCTGCGGTCGGCGAAGCTGCCGGTGGCGTTGGTCGTCGAGACCAGTACTTCGTCGGGTCCGATCGCGGAGCCCGCGAACTCGTCGGCGACGACCTCGCCGGGGGCCAGGGCGCCGCCGGTCTTGCCGGCCGAGGCGAGGATCGCGCAGTTGTCGATCGGGCGGTCGAAGCGCACCTTGGTGAAGGTGGAGGGGTTGCCGCTGGAGGTGAGGACGCCGCTGCCGCGCCGGAGGGTGCCGTCGGCGTTGACCACCGCCCACAGCCTCGTCGCCGGCGGCCCCTGCGGGCCGGTTTCTCCGCGGGGGCCTTGGGGGCCCTCTGACCCCCGCGTCCCCGGTGCTCCCGCGGGGCCGACCGGCCCGACCTCTCCGCGCGGACCGCTCGCGCCGTGCAGCGCGCGCTTCGCCGAAACCTTGATCTTCGCCAGGGTGACGGCGCCGCGTCGCAGCTCCCGGGTGCCGACCGATTCCCTGCCGAGCCGGTCGGCGGCGAACGCGGTGGTGCCCGCAAGGGCGAGGAACAGGGCGAGGGTGGCGACGACGTTGGCGTAGCTCAGCCGCCGGCGGACTTGGTGCACGGGCTTCTCCCTTACTCGTGGACGCGAGACCCGCACACCCTCTCAGTCGCCGGCGACGGTTCGGACCGTCTACGCGATGAGCTCGCGGGCGGCGCGGGCGAGGGCGGGCACGCCGGCGCCGAGGGAGGCGAAGTAGGCGTCGGTGCTGGCGCCTTCGGTGAAGCGCTTGTGGCTGCCCTCGAGGAAGATCGCTGACTTCCAGAGGGCCAGGACCTGGTACCAGGGGAGGTCGGGGATGGGTTCGCCGGTCGTGTCGGCGTAGGTGCGGGCGAGGTCGGCGCGGGTGGGGAAGTCGGGGCGGCGGGTGAGGCGGGAGAGGGCGAGCATCGGGGTTTCCTCGTCGTCTGGATCGGCCCAGGTCGCGGTCAGGTAGCCGAGGTCCGCCAGGGGGTCGCCGACCGTCGCCATCTCCCAGTCGATCACCGCACTGAGGTGGAGGGGCGCGGCGAAGAGGAGGTTGCCGAGGCGGAAGTCGCCGTGGACGAAGGTCGTGCGACGGGTCTCCGGCAGGTTGGCGGCGAGCCAGTCGGCGACCCGCTCGAGATCCGGGAGGGGGCGGGTCGCGTTGGCCTCGAGCAGCGCGCCGAAGCGGCGCAACTGGCGCTCCAGGTAACCGGAGGGGCGGCCGAACTCGCCGAGGCCGCTCGTCCCCAGGTCGACCGCGTGGAGGGTCGCCAGGGTCCCCACCGCCTCGGCGGCGATCCGCGCGGGCGCCTCGGGCGCCTCCAGCGCGGCGGGCAGCGCGTCGTTGATCGCCGCACCGTCGACATGGGACATGACGAAGAAGGGCGCGCCGATCACGGCGGGGTCCTCGCAGCAGGCCAGGACCCGCGGCGCCGGCACCGCGGTGGCCTCGAGCGCCTGGAGGATCCGCGCTTCGCGCAGGACGTCGTTGGCCGAGGCGGCGAGCTCGCCGCGCGGCGGCCGCTTCAGGACGAAGCTCCGCTCGCCGCGGCGGAGGAGGAAGGTCAGGTTTGAATGGCCGTCGCCAAGCTCCGCGGCCGTGACCTCGCCGCCGCCGAGCCCCTCGGCGTCGAGGAACTCGCGCAGCGGGTCGAGGACGATCGCGGCGCCGTAGGGGAGGGCCGCGGCCTCGGCGGCATTGGCGACGATCGGCTCAGGCATCGCCCGCGACCGCCCCTCGCCGCCTGAGCGCCCGCCGCGCGATCGCCCAGAGGTGCGTCTCGGTCGGCCCGTCGTAGATCCGGAAGGGGCGCAGCTCGTTCATCGCCCGGGCGAGCGGCCCGTCGCCGGAGACGCCGAGGGCGCCGCAGATCTGGATCGAGCGGTCGACGATCCGCCAGGTCGCCTCGCCCACGTGGGCCTTGGCGAGCGAGGACTCGTGGCGGGCGGGCTCGCCCCGGTCGAGCGCCCAGGCGCAGCGCCAGATCAGCATCCGGCTGGTCTCGAGGTCGAGCTCCGACTCGGCGATCTTCCGCTGCACCATGCCGAGGTCGCCGAGGCGCTGTCCGAAGGCCTCGCGCGAGGCGGCGCGCTCCAGGGCGAAGTCGTGGGCGCGGCGGGCGGCGCCGAGCCAGCGCATGCAGTGGGTGAGCCGGGCGGGGGCGAGGCGGACCTGCGCGTTGCGGAAGCCCTCGCCGACCTCGCCGAGGACCGCGTCCTCGCTCACCCGGCAGTCCTCGAGGAGGACTTCGGCGTGGCCGCCGGCGAAGACGCGGTCGGTCGCGTCGATCAGCCGCTCGACCCGCCAGCCGGGATTCTCGGCGTCGAGGAGGAACATCGTCGCGCCCTCGGGCGCCATCGCCATGCAGATCGCGAAGGCGGCGCCCTCGGCGCCGGTGATGAACCACTTGCGCCCGCTGATCGACCAGCCGTCCGCGACCCGCTCCGCCCGGGTCCGCAGCATCGAGGGATCGGAGCCCGCCCCCGGCGCCGGCTCGGTCATCGCGAAGCAGGAGCGGACCTCGCCGCGGGCGAGCGGCTCCAGGTAGCGCTCGCGCTGCGCGGGGGTCGCGACGACGTCGAGCAGGTGCATGTTCCCCTCGTCGGGCGCCGCGCAGTTCATCGCCGCCGGTCCCAGGAACCCGTAGCCGGCCTCCTCCAGCACCACCGCGGCGCCGCGCATGTCGAGGCCGTGGCCGCCCAGCTCACGTGACAGTTGCGGCGCGAAGACGCCGGCCTCCCTGGCCGCCGCCTGCAGCTCGGCGCGCAGCTCCGGGGCGAGGCCGTGCCGACCCGTGTCGCGCGCCTCGGCCGGGATCGCCACCGCGGCGACGAACTCGCGCACGCGCTCGCGCAGCTCGGCCACCTCGGCCGGGATCTCGAAGTCGATCACCGCGCGCTCCAGCCGCCGTCGGCGAAGAGGGTGGTGCCGGTGACGTAGCCGGAGACCGGGCCGGCGAGGAACATCGCGCAGCCGGCGATCTCGGCGGGCGAGGCGAAGCGGCCCAGCGGGATCCGCCCGAGCAGCTCCTCGCGCCAGCCGTCGTGGGCGCGCAGGCCCGCGGTCATCTCGGTCTCGATGTAGCCGGGGGCGAGCGAGTTGACGCGGATCCCCTTCCCGGCCCACTCCTCGGCGAGCGTCCGCGTCACCATCTCCAGCCCGCCCTTGGACGCCGTGTAGGCGAGCATCCGCGCGTGCGAACGGCTGCCGTGGATCGAGGAGACGTTGACGACGCTCGCCGCCGGCGACCTTTCCAGCAGCGGCAGCGCGGCGCGGCAGCAGGCGAACGCGCCGACCAGGTTCGTCTCCAGCACCTCGCGCAGCTGGGCCGGCTCGAGGCGCTCGGAGCGGACGAAGTAGGGACTGATGCCGGCGTTGTTGACGAGGGCGTCGAGCCGCCCGAAGGAGCGCTCGATCCTCGCCGCGGCCGCCGCGACGTCCTCGTCCGAGGTGACCGACCCCGGGGCGAGCTCGATCCGGCCGCCGTGCGCGCGCACCGCGTCCGCGACCTCCCCGAGCGCGTCGGCCGAGCGGCCGCTGAGGACGAGGTCGGCGCCCGCCGCGGCGAAGCCGAGCGCCATCGCCCGGCCGAGCCCGCGGCTGGCGCCGGTGATCCAGACGACGCGGCCGTCGAAGCGGAGGTCCGGCGGCCCTGCCTCGGCCCGCCCGGTCAGGACAGCCGCTCCAGGATCATCGCCATCCCCTGGCCGCCGCCGACGCACATGGTCTCCAGGCCGAGCTGGCCGTCGCGGCTGCGCAGGCCGTTGATCAGGGTCGTCGCGATGCGGGCCCCGGTCATCCCGAAGGGGTGGCCGAGCGCGATCGCGCCGCCGTGCACGTTCAGCTTGTCCTCGTCGATGGCGAGCTCGCGCGCCGAGGCGATCACCTGCACCGCGAAGGCCTCGTTGATCTCGACCAGGTCGAGGTCGTCGATCGTCATCCCAGCGTGGGACAAGGCCTGTCGGCTCGCCTCGATCGGCCCGAGGCCCATGATCTCCGGTGACAGTCCCGACACACCGGTGGCGACGATCCGCGCCAGCGGCTCGATCCCGAGCTCGGCGGCCCGCTCGTCGCTCATCACCACCAGCGCGGCGGCGCCGTCGTTCAGCGGGCAGGCGTTTGCCGCGGTCACCGTGCCGCCGGCGCGGAAGGCCGGCTTCAGCGCCGCGACCTTCTCGTAGCTGGTGCCGGGACGGGGACCGTCGTCGGTCGCGACCCGGCTGCCGTCGGGGAGCGTCAGCGGGGTGATCTCGCGGGCGAAGAAGCCGTCGGCGATCGCCGCCTCGGCGCGCTGCTGGCTGCGCACCGCGAATCGGTCCTGTTCCTCGCGGGAGATGTCACAGGCCGTTGCGACGTTCTCCGCCGTCTGGCCCATCATCAGGTACACGTCGGGCAGGCCGCCGTCGGCGCGCGGGTCCGTCCAGGGCCGGTTCGCCGCGACGATCTCCTCGTTGCGCGCGATGGCGTCGCCGAAGAGTGGGTTTTTGTACCGGTCGGGGACGGCGCCGGGCGCCGACGGATCGGTGTAGCGGGAGATGCACTCGACGCCCGCCGCGATGAAGGCGTGGCCCTCACCCGCGCGGATCGCGTGCATCGCCATCCGGGTGGTCTGGAGGCTCGAGGCGCAGTAACGATTGACCGTCGTTCCCGGCAGCGTGTCGAAGCCGAGCTGCACCGCGACGCGTCGGGCCATGTTGCCGCCGTGCTCGTCGTAGGGCTCGGCGCAGCCGAGGTGCAGGTCGACGATCTCCGTCGGGTCGAGCTCCGGCACCTGGTCCAGGGCGGCCCTGACGATCTGCACCGCCATGTCGTCCGGGCGCAACTCGGTCAGCGAGCCCTTGAGGGCCCGTCCGATGGGCGAACGGGCGGCGGCGACTATGACTGCTTCGGGCATCGTTCTCCTTTGTCGTGGCGGAGGGTGGAGTTCGTAGCTAGCTAACGCTTGCTAGCATAAGGCAATGACCGCGACGAGTGTCTCCACCGAGGACACTCTGGCTGCGGTGATCTCGGCCGGACGCGCCGGACGCGCCGTCGCCATCGTCGGCTGCAAGGGCGGCCGCGAAGCCAGGGGAGTGCTGGCGCTGATGGCCCAGTTCGCGACCCCCGAGAGACTGGAGGACCTGCTCGCGGGCGCCGCCGGCGAGCCGATGCTGGCGATGGAGTCCTCGCGTTGGGAGCGGCTGGGACGCCCGGGAGGTCGGTTCCCGGCGGACCCGCGGGCGTTGGCCGCCGCCGTCCAGGGCGCCGTCGCGGCGGGCGTCGATGACCGTCGCCTTGCCGTCGAGGAGCTGCCGATGGCCTTTCGCACCTGTGCCGCCGGCGTCCTCGATCGCCCGGAGCCGGAGGAGGGCGCGGTCGATCTCGCGCGGCTCGCGAACCTTCAACCTGCGGCGGTGGTCTGTCCGATCGAGGTCGGCGACGACGCGGCGTCGGGCAACGGTGAGATGACCCTTGCGGACGGGAGATGCGTCCCCTGTGTGACGGTGACCGACCTCTTGCGGCACAGGACGTCGCGGGTCGTCGAGCTGGAGCGGGCGGTGACGGTGGAGCTGCCGACGCAGTACGGAGACTTCACGATGGTCGGCTACGACGCATCGATCGAGCTGATCGGAGTGCCTGTCGCGCTGGTCAAGGGGGAGGTGGAGGGCGCCGAGGAGGTGCCGCTCTACGTCCACCGGAGCTGCGTCTTCGGCGATGCCCTGTACTCGCGCGCCTGCGACTGCGCCGAGCGCATCCACACCGTGTTGTCGCGACTGGGCGCGGGCGGCCGAGGAGTGATCGTGCGCCTCAGCGCCGGCACGCTCGAGGGCTGTGACCCCGACGCGCGCCTCGACGAGCTGGACCGGACGGTCGTCTCCCGCGTGCTCGACGAGCTAGGGATCCGCTCGACCGTGCCGATGCTGAAATGACCAACGACCAGGGAGGTGCGGTGTGCGCGTGAGAGTCGAGTCCGAGAATGAGGTCCTCGTCGCGAGCCTTCGGGAGGCCGATGACTTCAAGTCGTTCTGCGTCGAGATGCCAGTCGCCCTCCGGGTGGAGGCGGGTTCGTCGACCAGCGAGGGCGCGGTCGAGTTCGCGTCGGCCGAGGAGGCGTGGGTCGATCGGGGGTGGCTGACCGAGGCGGGTGAGTTCCAGCCCGGGACGGCGGCGGGAGAGTCGTTCGAAGAGATGGTGGCGTTCGCCGCGGAGCGGGGTTGGTTGGACCCTGGGAGCTCCCGGATCGCCGCACATGTGGAGCGGGTGTAGGGGGCGGATGGGAGGGACGGGGGCTCGCGGGCTGGCGCCCAGAAGGGACGGGGGCCTGCAGGCTGTCGCCCGGGAAGGCCCAGGCCCCGCAAGCTGTCGCCCGGATTACGGACCCGCCCCTCTCGCCACGGCCCGGGCAGGCTGTGGCCGTG
>CALCIA010000246.1 GCA_937907435.1 uncultured Actinomycetes bacterium | reverse complement strand
GACCTTGCTATAGCACGGTCAATACACGCAGCGCGTAGGTCGGTGTTGCACAACATGGGAGAAAGACCGGAGTTCCCGGCATCTCCGTGACGACGTCTGACTCCCGTCACGGATCCGTCGCCCTCCCGTCCGCCTCCCGCCGGTGTCCCTCCACACCTTCCGCACACCCGCCCCTCTCGCCACGGCCACAGCCTGCCCGGGCCGTGGCGAGAGGGGCGGGTCCCTGACCGGGCGACAGCTTGCGGGTCCCCGTCCCTTCCGGGCGACAGCCTGCGGGGCCTGGACCCTCCCGGGCACCAGCTTGCGGCTCCCCACCCCTCCCGCCAGCTGTTCTTTATGCCGACCCCTCCGGCAAAAGGAACAGCCAACGCGTCTGGCTGTTCCTTATGGCCCTGTGAGCGCCATAAGGAACAGCTGGCGGCGACTAGGAGGCGCCGGCGGCCTGGGCGATCGCCTGGTACGCCGCGGCTGGGTCGGCGGCGCCGAAGATCGCGGAGCCGGCGACGAACAACGACGCTCCCGCCGCGGCGATCGAGGGCGCCGTATCGGTGTCGATGCCGCCGTCGACCTCGATCTTCGCCGTGCCGACCAAGGGGCGGAGGCGTTCGACCTTGTCGGGGGAGGTCGTGATGAAGGACTGGCCGCCCCAGCCGGGGTTGACGGTCATGCAGAGGACCAGGTCGGCGAGGTTGCGAAGCTCGGCGACCGCCTCGACCGGGGTGCCGGGGTTGATCGCGATGCCCGCGCAGCAGCCGAGGTCGCGGATCGCCGCCAGGGTGCGGTTGGCGTGCGGGGTCGCCTCGGCGTGGAAGGTGATCGAATCCGCCCCCGCCTTGGCGAACTCCTCGATCTGGCGCTCCGGCGCCTCGATCATCATGTGGACGTCGATCGCCCCGCCCGCGTCGTGGACGACGTCGGCGACCGCGCCCGCCACCAGCGGCCCGATCGTGATCGGCGGGACGAAATGGCCGTCCATCACGTCGACGTGGATGACCCGCGCCCCGGCCGCCATCACCTCCTCGACCTGCGCCCCGAGGCGCGCGAAGTCCGCCGACAGGATCGACGGCGCCACCCGCGGGGCGGCGATCAGCTCACGAAAGCGCTCGCTCACCCGCGCAACCCTACGTGGGTTTCAACATGCTCGCCCCGCACTCCTGGCATTCCATGTCGGCAGTGTGGGTCATCCGGGCGATCGTCTGGTGGGTGCCGCATTCGGGGCACTGGGACACGAGTTCGAAGCGGCTCAGGCAGTTGACGCA
The DNA here is from genome assembly GCA_937907435.1 of uncultured Actinomycetes bacterium. Lineage (GTDB taxonomy): Bacteria > Actinomycetota > Thermoleophilia > Solirubrobacterales > 70-9 > VAYN01. Next base: position 23,676 of record CALCIA010000246.1, on the reverse strand, counting down.
GCGCAGGCGGCCGGGCAGCTGCGTGGGACGCAGCCAGGGCTCGCCGCAGTTCGGGCAAGGGGCGCGGTCGAGGACGCTGCTGCCGCCGGGGGCATCGGACATCCGCTTAATGATGCCGACTCAGTCGGCCGGCCTCCGCAGGCGGGCGATGAAGAAGCCGGTCGTGCGGTCGCGATCGGGGCGCAGCTGGATGGTGCGGGGCTCGTGCGGGGAGGCGAGACCCGGCGCAAGGGCGCCAAGGTCGTCCAGCTCGAGTGCCGGGACCTGGCCCGCCGCGGCCGCTTCCAGGAGCGCCGCGATCCGGTCCTCATTCTCGCGCCGCGAGATCGTGCAGGTCGAGTAGACGAGCGTGCCGCCGGGCGCGAGCAGCTTCGCCGCGTTCGCCAGCGCCTTCTCCTGCACGGCCGCGACGCGCTCGATCGTCCGCGGCGATTTGCGCCACCGCGCGTCGGGACGCGAGGCCAGCGTGCCGAGGTCCGAGCACGGCGCGTCGAGGAGGACGCGGTCGAAGCCCTCGGGCAGCGGCAGCGAGGTCACGTCGCCCTCGAAGACGCTGACGCCGCGGAGGTCGAGCCGCCGGGCCTGCTCGGAGATCTCCGCCGCGCGGGCCTCGTCGAGCTCGACCGAGATCACCTCGCCCCGGTCCCCCATCCGCCCGGCGATCTGGCCGGTCTTGATGCCGGGGCCGGCGCAGAGGTCGAGGATCGTCTCCCCCGCCCGCGGCGCCAGCACCTCGACCACGGCCGCGGAGCCGCGGCTCTGCGGCGTCAGCACCCCCTCGGCGACCAGCGGCGGGACCGAGTCCCCGACCCGGCCCGCGAAGACCATCGCCTCGGCGACGTCGAGCGGCCAAGCGCCGCCCGCTGGCGAGACGTCCACCCCCTCGCCGCGTAACCGCGCCACGAGGTCGGCGCGCGCCTCGGCGTCCGCGGCGCGCATCGCCACCTCGGCGGGCTCGTTGCAGGCGGCGAGCAGCGAGCGCGTCGCCTCGGCGCCCAGCTCCTCCCACCACATCCGCGCCAGCCAGAGCGGCGCCGAGTGGGCGACGGCCGCGGCCTCGGGCGTCGAGTCGTCGCCGAGCAGCGCCTCGGTCAGCTCCGCCCGCTCCCGCGCCGCCCGGCGCAGGATCGCGTTGACGAAGCCGGACGCGTGGCCCGCCTTGGCGACCTTCACCAGCTCGACCGCCTGGTCGACGGCGGCGTGGTCGGGGGTCCCGTCGGCGAAAAGGAGCTCGTAGAGGCCGAGCCGCAGGGCGGCGGCGACGGGCGGGTCGAGCAGCCGCATCGCGCGGCCGGAAAGGCGTTCGATCGCCGCGTCGGCGGTGCCGCGCCGCTGCACGGACCCGTAGGCGAGCCGCTGCGCCTGCGCCCGGTCCCGCCCGGCGAGCCCAAGCCGCTCGGCGCCCGCGCGAAAGGCGAGCTCCGTATGCCCGCGGCGCTCGAAGGTCTCCCGCAGCACCTCGAAGGCCAGCGCCCGCGGCGCCGCTACGGGCACGAACGGTCTCCGTCTGCATTTACCCCCGCCCACGAGGGGTAAATGCAGACGCTCGCGGCCGGGCGCGTCACGCGAGCGCCGGCGGTTTGTGGCCGCGCAGATAGTCCGCGGCGCTCATCGGCTTGCCTCCGGCGGGCTGGACCGTTTCGAGCCGGAGCACCCCGTCCCCCGTGCCGACCAGGAGGGCGTCCTCATCCGCCGCAACCTCAGCCGCCCGTAGTGGGGTTGCGGCGGATGAGGACGCCCGGCGCACCCCCAACCGCTCGCCGCTTTCCAGCTCCAGATACGCCCCGATGTGCGGCGTCAGGGCCCGCACCTTCGCCGCCAGCTCGACGGCCGGCTGCGCCGGGTCCAACCGCCTCTCCGCGCCGTCGATCTTCTCCGCGTACGTCGCCGCCGCGTCGTCCTGCTCCGTGAAGGCCAACGTCCCATCCGCGAGCAGGTCGAGGGCCTCGACCAGCAGGTCGCCCCCCAGCGCCGCCAGGCGGGGCGCCAGCGCGCCGTAGTCCTCGTCCCCGCCCAGCTCCACCTCGGCGCGCAGCGCCACCGGGCCGGAGTCGAGCCCCGCGGTGAGGCGCATCACGCAGACGCCGGTCTTCGGGTCCCGGGCCATGATCGCCCGCTCGATCGGCGCCGCGCCGCGCCAGCGCGGGAGCAGCGAGGGATGGACGTTGAGGATCTCGGTGAGGCTCAGGAGCGGCTCGCGGATCAGCTGGCCGAAGGCGCAGACGAGGAGCGCCTCCGGTTCGGCGGCGCGGATCCGCGCCAGCGCGTCCTCGTCGTTGACGCTTGCCGCCTGCAGGAGGTCGGTCCCGAGCTCCTTTGCCAGCTCCGCCACCGGCGGCGGCGAGACCTTGCGTCCCCGCCCCTGGCGGCTGTCCGGCGGGGTGACGACGAGGGCGGGCGCGTGCGGGGACGCGGCGAGCCGGCGGAGGACGGTCGCGGCGAAGTCCGAGGTGCCGAGGTAGACGGTCCTCACGCGTCGGTGCGCGGCTCGCGCAGCTCCTCGCCGGGATCGTCCTCGACCGGCGGGTGGTAGCTCTCGCCCGAGCGCAGGGCCCGCAGCGCCGCCTTGCGCTGCTGCCGCGTGGTGCGGTCGAGGATCAGCACCCCGTCGAGGTGGTCGATCTCGTGCTGGAGGACGCGCGCCTCGAGGCCCGAGGCCTCGATCGTGACCGGCTCGCCGTCGACGTCGCGGCCGGTGAAGCGCGCGTGCAGCGGGCGCTCGACGTCCATCGTCACCCGCGGCAGGCTGAGGCAGCCCTCCTCGGCGATCGCGAGTTCGTCGGAGGTCCACTCGATCTTCGGGTTGACCAGCGCGGTCGGCTCGTTGTCGGAGCCCGCCTGGAAGACGAGCACGCGGCGCAGCACGCCGAGCTGGGTCGCGGCCAGGCCGACCCCCATGCCGTCCTGCATGATGTGGATCATCCGCTCGATCTCGTCGCGCAGCTCGGGGCCGAACTGGTGGACCGGGGACGCGCGGCTCTTCAGCACCGGATCGCCGAACTTGACCACGTTGGCGAGCGCCGCTTCGCGGCGTTCGAGCAGCTTCTGGTGGAGCTCCTCTTCGTTCGGGTCGGCGTCGATCGCCTGCTCGTCGCTCACGGGAGGATTCTAAGCGGGGCGCGCGCCCGCGGTCGCCTCGCGGACACGGGCGTACCTGATGGACCCCTTACTGGGGGTCGACGTCGACGCCGATCGAGACGTCCTTCAGGGCGCGGTCGGCGACGTGGCGCTCGACCGTGGCGCGGGCCGCGGCGACGGTCCCGGCCCGGTCCTGCGCCTTCACCAGGATGCGGCGCCGGTGCCGTCCCCGCACCCGGAACATCGGCGCCGGCCCGAGCAGTTCCGATTCGGCCGGGAGGCGGGTGCGCAGTTCGGCGGCGATCCCGGCGGCGGCCGCGTCGACCTTCTCCTCGGCGGGCGAGGCGAGGTTCACGCGCAGGAGGTGCGAGTAGGGCGGATAACGGAGCATGCGGCGGCGCTCCAGCTCGCCCGCGAGGAAGCCGGGCGAGTCGTGGGCGGCGGCGTGCTCGATCGAGGCGGCGCCGGGCGCCAGCGTCTGCACCATCACCTCGCCCCCCGCCTCGCCGCGCCCGGAGCGCCCCGCCAGCTGGGCGACCATCGCGAAGGTCCGCTCCTCGGCGCGGAAGTCGGGGAAGCGCAGCGTCGCGTCGGCGTCGAGGATCGCGCTCAGCGTCACCTCGGGGAAGTCGTGGCCCTTGGCGACCATCTGGGTACCGACGAGGACCGCGCTCGGCGCCTCGCCGAATTCGGCCAGGATCCGCGCGTGGGCGCCGCGCTGGGCCGTGGTGTCGGAGTCGAGGCGGAAGACCGGCATCGGCGCGAGGCGCTCGCGCACCAGCTCCTCGATCCGCTCGGTCCCCGCCCCCGCCCGCGCCAGCGTCGTCGAGGAGCAGACCGGGCAGGCGCGCGGCGCCCGTTCGACGTGGGCGCAGTGGTGGCAGACGAGGCGGCCCGACTCGCGGTGGACGATCAGCGAGACGTCGCAGTTGGGACAGCTCCAGTGGTGCCCGCAGGAGCGGCAGGTGAGCCAGGGCGCGAAGCCGCGCCGGTTGATCATCACGATCGCCTTCTGCCCCGCCGCGCGCACCTCCTCCAGCGCCGTCCAGGTGTCGGCGTGGAGCGGGCCGGAGCGCGGGTCGACTTCCCGCATGTCGACGATGTTCACCGGCGGCATGCGCAGGCCGTCGACGCGGCGTGGCAGCTCCAGGCGAGGGAGCTCGAGCCAGGTCTCCGGGCGCGGCGTCGCGGTCCCGGCGACGAGGACGGCGCCGCGCTCCCGCGCCCGGTGGCGGGCGACGGCGCGGGCGTCGTAGGTCGGGTCGCCCTCCTGCTTGTAGGAGGGGTCGTGCTCCTCGTCGATGACGACCAAGCCGAGGTCGTGGACCGGGGCGAAGATCGCCGAGCGCGGGCCGACGCAGACGCTCGCCTCGCCGCTGCGCAGCCGCTGCCACTCGTCGAAGCGCTCGCCGTCGGAGAGGGCCGAGTGGAGGACGGCAAAGCGGTCGCCGAGGCGGGCGCGGAAGCGGGCGACGGCCTGCGGGGCGAGGCCGATCTCGGGGACGAGTACGATCGCGCCGCGCCCACGGGCGAGCGCCGCCTCGACGGCGGCGAGGTAGACCTCGGTCTTGCCCGAGCCAGTGACCCCGTGGAGGAGCTGCTCGCGGGGCGCGCCGGCCTCGCCGTCGAGCGCCGCGACGAGGGCGTCGACGGCGTCCCGCTGCTCGGGGAGGAGGCGTGGCGGTTCGGCCGCGGCGGCGAGCCCGGGCGCGGCGGGGGCGCGGCGCACGCCGGCCTCGCGGGTGGCGATCAGGCCGCGCTCGGCGAGCCGGCGCAGGGTTGGGAGCGCGGCGCCGACCGCGGCGGACAGCCGCGGCGCCGAGGTCTCGCCGCCCTCGACCAGAGCCTCCAGCACCGCCCGCTGCTTCACCCCCAGGCGCTCGCCGCCCTCCAGCGCCGCCTCGCCCGCCGGCGTGATCTCCGCCCGCAGCTCGGTCTTCGCCCGCACGGTGCGGGCGGCGCGCCCGGTCCCGGTCCCCGGCGGCAGCACCAGCGAGAGCCCGCGCGAGGGCGTCGAGCAGTACTCGCGCGCCACCCAGAGCCCGAGCTCGACCAGCTCCGCCGAGGCCCCCGCCTCGAGCGCCTCGACCGGCTCCGCCAGCCGCTCCGGTGCCAGCTGCGAGGACTCGGCCAGCCCCACGACGACGCCGAGCAGGCGCCGCGGCCCGAACGGCACCCGCACCAGGCTGCCGACCTCGAGCCCCTCCATCGCCTCCGGCCGGCGGTAGTCGAACGGCCCCCGCAGCGCGCGGGCGGTGGTCAGCGGCTCGACCTTGAGGATCGCCATCGGCGCCGAGACTATGGATCCTCGGGGACGCAGCCCTTATGCTGAGGCCCGTGACCTTCAATCTCAGCGAGGGCGAGGAGATCATCTTCCAAGGTCACCCCTCCTGGCGGGCGATCATCGGCTTCTACCTCAAAGGCGTCGGGGTCGCGATCGTCCTCGGGGTGATCGCCAAGTTGATCGGCGCCGGTGGCTTCCAGGTCTTCTTGGTCGTGCTCGTCGTGATCGCGCTGACCGTGCTCATCGGCTTCATCAGGCGGGTGGCGACGGTCTACACGATCACCACGAGGCGCCTCAACATCAAGCGCGGCATCGTCCAGCGCGAGGTTCAGGAGACGCGCCTCGAGCGGGTCCAGAACGTCAACTACAACCAGTCGGTCTACCAGCGGCTGGTGCGTATCGGCGACGTCGACTTCGACACCGCCGCGAGCGGCGACTACGACTTCATCTTCTACGGGGTCGCCGACCCGGCCGAAGTCGTCCACCGGGTCGACCAGGCGACCGGCGCGAACGTCGCCGGGAGCCACGGGCTGGGCGAGCCGCAAGCGCCGGGCGTCTAGAGCACCCGCCGGATCCGGCGCAGGACGTCGGTCACTTCGTTCGGCGCGTGGGCGATCTGCCAGTGGGTGAAGCGCAGGACGCGGAGTCCCGCGGCGGTGTGCTTCTGGTCGCGTTTGGCGGCCCGGGCCTGCTGGGAGGGCGTGCGGTGGTAGCGCAGCCCGTCGGTCTCGACGACGAGGCCATGGTCGGGGAACCAGAAGTCCACTTCGTAGCCGAGGACCCAGTGTTTGGTCAGCGGCAGGGGAAAGTCGGCGGCGATGGCCAGGGGACGGAAGTAGATCTCCAGGTCGGAATCCGACAGGCGGAACGTGTGGCGGTCGAGCATCGTGCGCAGGGTCCGGACCCCCGGCATGCCGACGTATGCATCGAGCGCCCGACGGAGCGCTTCCGGGTCGATCAGGTCGAGCTTGTCCGCCTCGTTGACCGCCCGCTCGAGCCGCAGGAGCTTCAGTTCGGTGGCAAGGTCGATCAGCGTCTGCACCGGACGGGTCACCGGGATGCCGAAGCGGACGACGACCGAACTGGCATCGAGGGAGGGGCGCGCGCGGACCTTGATCCCCTTCCGCCTGATCTTGCCCTTCCGCCGGATGGAGACGTCGATCCGCCCCGGCTCCTCGTGGCCGAAGCCCCAGAGCTCCGCGGCGCTGCGGTGGCTGAGCACGGCGTCGTCCCCGCAGGCGAGCACGGCCGCCATCCACCGTCCCTTCGGCGTCAGATCCGGCCGTCCCACGGCATAGACGCCCGGCGAGACCGGGTGCAGGCGCCCGGTGGCGAGGCGGTGTTCGACCGCCTCTTCGGAGAAGCCGATCCCTTCCAGATCGCTTCGCCTCACCACCCCGTGCTGCCGTCGCGCCATCTCCCAGGCCGCCCGGCTACGCGCTGCGTGGATATCCCGTGCCATGACACGGGTAATCCACGCAGCGCTGAATTCTCTCCCCCCTCGGCGCGGGGGGACGGCGCTACTTGCGGGTTATGCGGCGGCGGCCTCGGCGCCGGCGGCCGCCTTCAGGGCCTCGGCGCGGTCCGTCTTCTCCCAGGTGAACTCGGGCTCTTCGCGGCCGAAGTGGCCGTAGGCCGCGGTCTTCTGGAAGATCGGGCGGTGGAGGTCGAGGTACTCGCGGAAAGCGCCGGGGCGCATGTCGAACTCGGCTTCGACGAGCTGCCCGATGCGCTGGTCGCTGAGCTTGCCGGTGCCGAAGGTCTCGACCATCAGGGACACCGGGTGGGCGACGCCGATCGCGTAGGCGACCTGGACCTCGCAGCGGTCGGCGAGGCCGGCGGCGACGACGTTCTTCGCCACGTAGCGGGCCGCGTAGGCGGCCGAGCGGTCGACCTTGGACGGGTCCTTGCCGGAGAAGGCGCCGCCGCCGTGGCGGGCCATGCCGCCGTAGGTGTCGACGATGATCTTGCGGCCGGTGAGGCCCGCGTCGCCGACCGGGCCGCCGATCACGAACTTGCCGGTCGGGTTGACGAGGAAATCGTCGCGCAGCGCGCCCTCGTCGTACATCCCCGGGACCTCGGAGGCCAGCACCGGCATCACCACGTGCTCCCAGAGGTCGGGACGGATCGTGCCCTGCGAGTCGACGCCCTCGTCGTGCTGGGTGGAGATCAGGAGTTTTTCGACCGCGATCGGCTTGCCGTCGGCATAACGGACCGTGACCTGGGTCTTGCCGTCGGGGCCGAGGTAGCCGAGCGTGCCGTCCTTGCGGACCGCGGAGAGCCGTTCGGCGAAGCGATGCGCGAGGTGGATCGGCATCGGCATCAGCGCCTCAGTCTCGTTCGACGCGTAGCCGAACATCATGCCCTGGTCGCCGGCGCCCGCGATGTCGAGCTCGTCGTCGTCCGACGGGTCGGTGCGCGTCTCGTACGCCTTGTCGACGCCCTGCGCGATGTCGGGGCTCTGCTTGTCGATCGAGGTCAGGACCGAGATGTGGTCGCAGTCGTAGCCGTAGCCCGCGTCGTAGCCGATTTTCCGCACCGTGTCGCGGACGATCTCCGGGATGTCGATGTAGGTGTCGGTCGTGATCTCGCCGGAGACCACGGCCATCCCCGTGTTGACCAGCGTCTCGCAGGCGACGCGGCCGCCCGGATCCTCGGCCAGGATCGCGTCGAGGACGCCGTCGGAGATCTGATCGGCGACCTTGTCGGGATGTCCCTCGGTCACCGACTCGGACGTGAACAGGTGCTCGCCCTCGGCGAGTGGCTTGGGAGTCGGCATCGCTCAAGCCTACCGGGAACGCCCGCGTCCCCCGGAGTGTGGGACGAAGTCGATCACCAGCGGCACGCCCTCCAGCTCGTAGGCCTCGCGCATGCGGTTCTCCAGGTGGTAGGCCCAATCGCGGGTGATCAGCTTGCGGTCGTTGACCTGGATCGCGATCCGCGGCGGGCTCTCCCCCACCTGCGCCGCGTAGTAGAGCCGCAGGCGGCGGCCGCGCCGGGCGGGCGGCGGCGTCTTGGCGACGACTTCGGCGACGAACTTGTTCAGCTCCGGGGTGGGGATGCGCGAGGCGGCGCGGTCGGCGAGCCGCAGCGCTTTCGGCAGCAGCGTGCCGACGTTGCGCCCACGCGTGGCGCTGGCGGTGATGACGGCGGGGCGCAGCCGCAGCTTGCGGCCGACGCGGATCCGCGCGTCGTCGATGTCGGTCTCGCCGATGTCCCACTTGTTCAGCACCAGCAGGGTCGCGCAGCCGGCCCGCATCGCCATCTCGGCGACCCGCAGGTCCTCGGCGGTGACCCCGTCGGCGGCATCGCAGACGACGATCGCCACGTCGGCGCGCTCCACCGCCCGTTCGGAGCGCAGCTGGGCGTAGTAATCGACGGTCCCCGCGACCTTGGCGCGGCGGCGCAGCCCGGCGGTGTCGACGAGGATCACGCGGCGCCCCTCGACCTCCAGCTCGGTGTCGATCGCGTCGCGGGTGGTGCCCGCCATGTCGGACACGATCACCCGGTCGGAGCCGAGGAAGGCGTTCACCAGCGAGGACTTGCCGACGTTCGGACGGCCGATCACGGCGACCCGGACCGCGTCGTCGGGCTCCTCGTTCCCGGGGTCGTCCCCGAGCGCGGTGACGATCGCGTCGAGCAGATCACCGGTGCCGAGCCCGTGCGTCGCCGAGACGGCGAGCGGGTCGCCCAGGCCCAGCGCGTGGAATTCGGCGGTCGCGGTGTAGTCGTTCGGGCGGTCGGCTTTGTTGACCGCGACGACGACCGGGACCTCGGAGCCGCGCAGGGTGCGGGCGAGCTCGGCGTCCCCGGCGCGCAGGCCGGCGCGGGCGTCGACGACGAGCAGGATCGCGTCGGCCTCGGCCATCGCCAGGCGCGCCTGCGCCTGCACGTCGCGGGCGAGCTCCGCCTCGTCCTCGAGGTCGATCCCGCCGGTGTCGATCAGCTCGAACCGCACCCCGTTCCACTCGGTGGCGAGGCGCTTGCGGTCGCGGGTGACGCCAGGCTCCGGCGAGGTGACCGCCTCGGTGCCGCCGACCAGGCGGTTGACGAGGGTGCTCTTGCCGACGTTGGGGAAGCCGACGACGGCGACGGTGGCGCTCATTGGGCCTCCGAGGAGGGAGACGCGGGGGACCCTTCGCTCGGGCACGGCGAGGGGGGAGATTCGGGGGACCCTTCGCTCACGAACTGCGGGGAGGTTCGCTCAGGGTCCCCCGAATCTCCCGTCGGGCGCTTGGTGAGACCCCGACTACGGGCGAGCGCGACCACCTGGGCCACGACCTCCTCAAGCGAGAGGCTCGTAGTGTCGAGCTCCACGGCGTCGGCGGCGGCGCGGAGGGCGCCGTGCTCGCGCTCGGTGTCGCGGGCATCGCGGGCCTTCTGGGCGGCGAGCACGGTCTCGACGTCCTCGCCGGTCTCCGCGGCGCGGCGGCGGGCGCGCTCCTCGTCCGACGCGGTGAGGAAGACCTTCAGCGGCGAGTCGGGGCTGACCACGGTGCCGATGTCGCGGCCCTCGGCGACGTAGCGCCCGGCGGCGATCAGCTCGCGCTGGCGCTCGACCATCGCCGCGCGCACCGCCGGGTGGACGGAGACGCGGGAGGCGTCGGCGCTCACCGCCGGCGTGCGGATCTCATCGCTCACGTCGCGCCCGCCGAGCAGCACGCGGCGCCCGTCGAAGCCGATCTCCAGGCCCGCCGCGAGCGGCCCGAGCGCCGCCGCGTCCTCGGCGTCGACCCCGGCCTCGCGCGCCGCCAACGCCACGCAGCGGTACATCGCCCCCGAGTCCAGGTAGGTGAAGCCGAGCTCCGCCGCGACCGCGCGCGCCACCGTTGACTTACCGGCCCCGGCGGGCCCGTCGATCGCGATCACCATGGCGGCAGCGTATGGGTCGATGAACTCTCGACGCTTGTCGCCCAGAGGGCGACAAGCGTCGATGCGGTCAGTGGACCGGGTCGCGGAGCGGCGGGCCGTGCTGCAGCGAGTGGAGGTCGACCTCGAAGCCCGGGTAGCTGACCTCCGCCGCCGCCATGTTCGCGACCTCGACGCCGTCGCTCGACGCCGCCCCGGCGATCGCGCCGAGCATCGCGATGCGGTGGTCGCCGTGGGAGTCGATCGCGCCGCCGCGCAGGCCGCCGCCGCCCTCGATCACCATGCCGTCCTCGGTCGCCTCGACCGCGCCGCCGAGCGCTCGCAGCGCGTCGGTGACGACCGCGATCCGGTCGGACTCCTTGCGGCGCAGCTCGCCCGCCTCGCGGATCGTCGTCGTCCCCGCGGCGAAGCAGGCGGCGAGGGCGACCAGCGGCAGCTCGTCGATCGCCAGCGGCACGTCGGCGCCGCCGACCTCGCAGCCGCGCAGCTCCGAGTGGCCGACCCGGACGTCGCCGATCGGCTCGCCGCCCCCCTCGCCCTTCGGCGTGATCTCGATCGCCGCCGCGCCCATCCGCTCGAGGATCGCCAGCAGGCCGGTGCGGGTCGGGTTCAGGCCGACGTCGTGGAGCAGGACGTCGGAGCCGGGGACCAGCGTCGCGGCGACGATGAAGAAGGCGGCCGAGGAGAAGTCGGCGGGGACGACGATCCGGCCCGGCTCGAGGCGCTCGGCGGGCGTGACGACCACCGCGTCGCCCTCCCGGCGCACCTCGGCGCCGGCGGCGGCGAGCATGCGCTCGGAGTGATCGCGGGTCGGCAGCGGCTCGACCACGCGCGTCTCGCCCTCGGCGAGGAGCGCGGCGAAGAGCAGGCAGGACTTGACCTGGGCGCTCGCCACCGGCAGCTCGTATTCGATGCCGCGGAGCGGCGCCCCCTCGACCTCGAGCGGCGGCAGGCGGTCCTCGCGGGCGGCCAGGCGGGCGCCCATCAGGCGCAGCGGGTCGGCGACGCGGTCGACCGGGCGGCGGCGGATCGAGTCATCGCCGTCGAGCGTCCACTTGCCCTCCGGCTGCCCGGCGAGCCAGCCCGGCAGCAGGCGCAGCAGCGTCCCCGCGTTGCCGACGTCGATCGACGCCGGGCGCGCGCCGCGCAGCCCGACCCCCGCGATCCGCAGGCTCGGCGCGCCGAGCCCGTCGGCCTCTTCGACCACCGTTGTCGCGCGTTCCTCGTGGACCAACCGCGCTCCGAGCGCCTGCACGGCGGCCAGCGTCGAGCGCGTGTCGGCGGCGTCGAGATAGCCGACGACCTCGGTCTCCCCCTCGCCCATCGCGGCGATCATCGCCGCCCGGTGGGAGATCGACTTGTCGGCGGGCGGCCGCAGGGCGCCGCGCAGGGCGCCGAAGGGGCTGAAGTCGGTTCGGTCGCTCATCGCCCCGACGCTATCCGCCGGCGCCGACGACGGTCACGCCGTGGCCCAGTCCGCGTACCAGGGCGGCGCCCCGCTCCGCCTGCTCGGCCCCCGCCAGCCACAGCGACACCGCCCCCGAGGTCATGTCGGAGGCCGGGTGCAGGGCCATGTCCTCGATGTTCAGCCCCGCCTCGCCGAGCGTCAGCGCCAGCCGCGCCATCGTCCCCGGCTTGTTGGCGACGATGACGCGTAGCTCGTAGAGCGGCCCGTCGGGGCGCTCGGCTTCGAGCAGCCGGCGGCGGTCCTCGCCCGCCGCCGCGTGCCAGGCGCCGATCGCCTCGCGGTCGCCGGAGCGGATCAGCGCCGCCGCCGCGTCGAGGCGCCGCGCGACCGCCTCGACCGACTCGGCGATCGCCGCGCGGTTGGAGGCGAAGATGTCGGCCCAGATCCCCGGGTTGGAGCCCGCCACGCGGGTCGCGTCACGGAAGCTCGGGCCGACCTCGGGCGGGCGCTCGCCCGACCCCAGGTCCCCGGCCGCCTCGGCGACCAGGGCGTTGGCGACCGCGTGCGGCATGCCGCTGACCGTCGCCATCAGGTGGTCGTGCGCGCCCGCGTCGATCGCCTGGGGACGGGCGCCGAGCCCCGCCACGGCGCGCTGCAGGCGGTCGTAGAGGACGCCGCCCGTGTGCTCTGTCGGGGTCAGGTACCAGCGCGCGCCCTCGAAGAGGTCGGCGCGGGCGTTGGCGACGCCGGCGGTCTCCGCGCCGGCCAGCGGGTGGCCGCCGATGAATCGCCCGGTGCCGAGGGCGGCGACGATGTCGCGCTTGGTCGAGCCGACGTCGGTGACCACGGTGTCGGGCCCGCTCGTGGCGAGCGCCACCGCCGTGAGCTCCGACAGCCGCCCGACCGGCGCCGCGCAGAAGACGATCTCGGCGCCCTCGACGGCGTCCGCCACCGAGTCCACGGCGGTGTCGACGGCGCCGCTCGCGAGCGCCGCCTCCCGCGTCGCGGCGTCGGGGTCGTATCCCGCCACCGCGGCGCCGAGGCGCTCCCGGGCCGCCAGCCCGATCGAGCCGCCGATCAGCCCGACGCCGAGGACGGCGACCCGCGGCGCCATCAGCTGAGCGGCCCCGCGGCCGCCGGACCGCCCATCGCTCCTACGCGCGCCGGGCCTGGACCGCGGAGGCGAAGCGGTCGAGCGCCTGGACGGTGTCCTCCCAGCCCAGGCAGGCGTCGGTGACCGACTGGCCGTAGACGAGGTCCTCCCCCGCCTTCAGGTCCTGGCGCCCCTCGAGCAGGAACGACTCCAGCATCACCCCGGTGATCGCCTTGTTGCCGTCGGCGATCTGGTCGGCGATTTCGCCCGCGGCGAAGAACTGGCGCTCCGGGTCCTTGCCGCTGTTGTCGTGGGACGCGTCGATGACCAGGCGCTCCGGCAGCCCGGCGACGCCGAGCGTGACCAGCGCGTCCTCGACGTCCGGCACGTGGTAGTTCGGCATCCCGTGGCCGCCGCGCAGGATGATGTGGCAGTCGGGGTTGCCGGTCGTGTGGAGGATCGCCGGCGCGCCGGTGTCGTCGATGCCCGCGAAGGCGTGCTGGGCGGCGGCGGCGCGGACCGCGTCGACCGCGACCTGGACGTTGCCGTCGGTGCGGTTCTTGAATCCGACCGGCATCGAGAGACCGGAGCTGAGCTGGCGGTGGGTCTGGGACTCCGAGGTGCGCGCGCCGATCGCCCCCCAGGCGACCGTGTCGGCGATGTACTGCGGCGTGATCGGGTCGAGGAACTCGCAGCCGACCGGGAGGCCGAGCTCGACCACTTCGAGCAGCAGCTTGCGGGCGATCCGCAGGCCGGCGTTGACGTCGGCGGAGCCGTCGAGGTGCGGGTCGTTGATCAGGCCCTTCCAGCCGACCGTCGTCCGCGGCTTCTCGAAGTAGACGCGCATCACGATGAGCAGGTCCTCGCGCAGGTCGCGCGCCGCGGTCGACAGGCGGTTGGCGTAGTCGAGCGCCGCCTTCGGATCGTGGACGCTGCACGGCCCGACCACCACCATGAGGCGCGGGTCGCGCCCGTGGAGGACGTCGACGATTTCGCGGCGGCTCTGGATCACGCCTTTGGCGCCCTCCTCGCCGAGCGGCAGCTCGCTGAGCACGCTGCCGGGCGGCGTCAGCTCCACCACTTTTGCGATCCGCTGTTCACGGACGCCGTCCCGCTTGGCGCCCTGCATCCCGATGATCATTTTCCCTTCGCCTTTCTCCAAAACGGTGCAATCGTAACTTCCCCTTGTCCTGACGCGGACCTGCGTGGGTGCGTGAGGGCGCACCCGCATGGGCGGCGCCCGGCCGAAGACTGTCTCGGGGCGACCAGGGGTCGCCGGGCCGGACGCCTAGCTAAATCGCCAGTAATACGCGGTGAGGCTGCCACGGCCGAGAGTCGCGTCGAGCGCGATCCGAGTTTCCAGGGCGGTGGTGGCAGTGCTCTTCACAGCGGATGGTTTGTACCACGTGAGCGGTCGGAGGTCCAACATTGGCTTGCGGAAGCGGGAGTCCTGACCCCCTCCTCTCTCAAACTCGGGCGACATCGCTCGCGTCCGTCCGAGATTGTCTTTACGCCCTCGTTACAAGCCGTTCGGAGGGGGTCAGGACTCCCGCTACGACAGGAGCGGCGCGAGGGCTGTGAGGAAGCGGTCGTCCTCCTCGGCGGTCCCGTAGCTGACCCGGATGTGGCCCGGATCACCGAGCGGGGTGCCGGCGCGGACGGCGATGTCGGCGGCGGCGAGGCCGGCGAGGATCGCGGCTTCGTCCGAGTCGCCGAGGTCGATCCAGGAGAAGTTCGCCTGGGACTCCGAGACGGCGAGGCCGAGCTCCGCGACGCCCTCCTGGACGCGGATCCGCTCGGCGACGGTCGCCTCGACCCGCGCCAGCACGTCGTCCTGGTGCAGGATCGCCTCCGCCCCCGCCGCCTGGGCGAGCGCGTTGACGCTGAACGGCTGGCGCACCGCGTCGACCGCGGCGCGGAAGTTGGAGGAGCCGATCGCGTAGCCGACCCGCAGCCCGGCGAGCCCGTAACACTTGCTGAAGGTGCGCAGGACGACCAGGTTCGGGAAGTCCGCCGTCAGGTCGAGCGAGGCGTCCGGGTCGTCGTTGGTCTGGAACTCGATGTAGGCCTCGTCGAGGACCACGGTCACGTGCGCGGGCACCTTTTCGAGGAAGGCGGCGATCTCGGCCGCCGGGTGGTGCGTCGCGGTCGGGTTGTTCGGGTTGCAGACGATCAGCAGCTGCGTCGCCGCGGTCGCCTCCGCCGCCATCGCGTCGAGGTCCAGGGCGTCGCCCTCGCCGAGCGGCACGCGCACCTCGCGCGCCCCGGTCAGCGCCGGCAGGTACGGGTACATCGAGAAGCTCGGCCAGGCGTAGAGGATCTCGTCGCCCGGCTCGCAGAGCGCCGAGGCGGCGGCGAGCAGCAGATCACAGGACCCGTTCCCGACCGCGATCTTCCCCGGCTGGGAGTCATAACGGTCGGCGAGCCGGCGGCGCAGCAGGGTCGCGTCGGGGTCCGGATAGCGGTTCATCGACGACGCGGCGCGGGCGATCGCCTCGACCACCTTCGGATGCGGCGGCCGCGGCGACTCGTTGGAGGCGAGCTGGGCGATCCCCCCGGCGGCGATCGCCTCGGGCGCCTGCCCGGTCGGCACGCCGGCCTGGTAGCCCGGCATCCGCGCAAGCTTCTCGGCGTAGGTGACCGTCATCGCGGCGATTCTTGCGCGTCCCGCTACTGGGCGGCGTTCAGATCCGCCCGCAGCGCCTGCGTCGCGCCGACGTACACGTGCACCGGCTTGGCGTCCGCGGCCGCGTAGAAGTGCAACATCACCCGGATCACCCGCTCCATCGACCCCGGCACCGGGATCTCCCGCGTGCATAGCAACGGCACGTCGTCCAGCCCGAGCTGCCGCGCCGCGACCGCGGGGAACTCCGCATCCAAGTCGGCTGTGGTCGTGAAGATGCAGCTGACCATGTCGTCGGCCTCGAGCGAGTTCCGCTCGATCATCGTCCGCATCAGCTCCTCGGTCGCGCCGAGGATCGCCTCCCGCGAGTTCTCCTCGGCCTGCACCGCGCCCCGGAGCGCGAACAGCCGCCGCTGCGGTCCCTGATCACTGCCGACGTCCATCGGCGCGCATCTTCCCAAAGCGACGGACTGAGCGACTTTCGCCACCGCCGCGAGCCCTGTGAGGGGGGAGAGATTTCCCGCGTGGTTCCTTATCCACCTGTGAGGTGGATAAGGAACCACGCAAGGACGGGCGCGGCGGTCGCGAGCGTCGCCGCAAGGCAAGAAGGGCTCGTCACGCGGCGGCAACTGGAAGCGTGCGGCCTCTCCAGCCGGCAGATCGAGGGATGGGTCAGGGACGGTCGCCTCCACCCCGTGTTCCGCACCGTCTTCATCCTGGGACATCCGGCGCTGCGACCGCGGGCGCGCATGCGGGCGGCGGTGCTCGCCTGTCCCGGAGCCGTGATCTCGCATCGGAGCGCCGCCGCCCTCTTAGGACTTCGCGAGGTCGCGCCGGTGGTCGTCGACTTGATCGCACCCGTTGAGCACGGGCGGAAAATCGACGGGATCAAAGCCCATCGAGTGCCGTTCCCCGGCGCGTCCGAAGTGCGCCTTGTCCACGGGATTCCCTGTACGACGGTGGCGCGGGCCTTCGTCGACCTGGCGGGGACCCACGGGATCGAGAAGTTGCGGGAGGTGGTCGAGATGGCGGCGACGCTGAACGTGCTCGACATCGCGGCGGTCGAGGCGGCGCTCGCGAATGCACCGCGGCGGCGCGGTGTGCCATGCCTGCGCGGGGTTCTCGACGAATGGCGGCCCGTGGCGGAGACGGCGAAGTACGCGAGCTTCCGCAGCCTGTTCGAGGCGAAGCTCCTGCCGCTGATCGCGGCGGCGGGACTGCCGATTCCCCAGGTCAACGCCCGCATCCGCGCCGCGGAGCGCATGCTCGAGGTCGACCTCCTCTGGCCCGCCCAGCGGTTCGTCGTCGAGGCCGACAGTCGCCGCCACCACGCCATCGAGGTGGCCTTCGAGCGCGACCACCGACGCGATCGCGAACTCCTCGCCGCCAACTACGGCTTCCTCCGCGTCACCTGGCGCGAAGTCGAACGGGAACCGGACGCGGTCCTCGCGGTCATACGCGGTGAGTTGGAGCGGCGCGGAGTTCCCTGACCTCGGAGCTGCTGAGCCGACGGGCGCGGCTCTCGGCCAGGTCCCCCAGCCGCAGCGGCCCGAAGGCGATCCGCTGCAGCGCCACGACCCGGTTCCCGACCGCGTCGACCATCCGGCGCACCTGGCGGTTGCGGCCTTCGCGGAGGACGATCTCGATCTCGCGGTCACCTACCTTGCGCACCTTCGCGGGCGCCGTCGGGCCGTCCTCCAGCTCGACGCCGCCGCGCAGCCGCGCCAGCTCACGCTCCCGCGGCGCCTTCGCCAGGCGGGCCCGGTAGGTCTTCGGGACTTCGTACCGCGGATGCGTCAGGCGGTTCGCCAGCGCGCCGTCGTTCGTCAGCAGCAGGAGCCCGGTGGAGTCCGCATCGAGCCGCCCCACCGGGTAGAGCCGCGCCTTCGAGTCGACCAGCTCCACGACCGCCCGCCGCGCCCCCGGCTCGCGCGCCGTCGACACCACCCCGGCCGGCTTGTTGACCGCCCAGACCTCGCGCGCCTCCGCGCCGACCGGGGCGCCGTTCACGCGCACGTCGTCGCCCTCGTCGACATCGCGCGCTGGGTCGGTCACGACCTCGCCGCCGACCGTCACCACCCCCTTGGCGATGATCTCCTCCGCCTTGCGCCGCGAGGCGACGCCCGCGTGGGCGAGGTATTTGGCGAGGCGCATCGCCGCAGCGCTACTCGGCGCGCTGTTCGCCGGCCTTCAGCAGCCGCTCGCGCAGCTCGCGTTCGTCCTCGGGGGTCGGGTCGAACTGCGAGGGGTCGGGCAGCTGGTCGAGGCCGGAGAGGCCGAAGAGGCGCTCGAAGAGCTCCGAGGTCTTGAACAGCGCGGCGCCGAACTGGGAGCGCCCCGCCTCCTCGATCAGCCCGCGATCGGCCAGCGTCTGCACCGCCGACTCCGAGCTGACGCCGCGGATGCGGGCGATCTCCGGCCGCGAGACCGGCTGCAGGTAGGCGACGATCGCCAGCGACTCGGCCTGCGCCGGGGTCAGCGGCGGGGTGCGCGGTTTGGCCAGCAGGCGGCGCGCCGCGCCCTCGGCCGCCGGGTCGCTGGCCAGCGCGAATCCGCCGCCGATCACCCGCAGGACGATCCCGCGCCTGCCCTCGGCGAGATCTTCGGAGAGCAGCTCGATCGCCTCGGCAACCTGGCCCTCGGTGGCCTCCGTCGCCTCCGCTAGTTCGGCGATCGCAACCGGGTCCGGCGAGAGGAAGAGCAGCGCTTCGACCGTGCGCGCGAGGTCGGTCACGCCGCCGCCACCCCGCTGCCGCGCAGCACCCGGATCGGCCCGAAGTTCTCCTTCTGCTCCCAGGTCACCTCGCCCTTGCTGTAGAGGTCGAGCAGGGCGAAGATCGTCACCGCCTGGGTCAGCCGGTCCTCGTCGCCGAACTCCTCGTCGAAGTCGAAGCTCGCCCGCCGTTCGAGCGCGTCGCGCAGCACCCGCAGGCGGCGCTGCAGGGAGACGGTCGGGCGGATGTGGGAGACGTCGACTTCCTCCGGCTCGCGCAGCAGGTCGCCGATCGCCGAGCCGAGCCGCTGCGGGTCGTAGACGGCGGTCGCGGCATCGACCGCGACCCGGCGCAGGTTCGCGGGCAGCGGCGCCGAGCGGTAGAGGTAGGGACGCTCCGCCTCGAAGCGCTCCACCAGGACCCCCGACGCCTCCCGGTAGCGCCGGTACTCGAGCATGCGGGCGAGCAGCTCCTCGACCGCCTCCTCGGGCTTCATCGCCTCGATGCCGTCCTCCTCGCGCGGCAGCATCAGCCGCGACTTCAGCTCCAGCAGCGAGGCGATCAGGACGAGGAACTCGGTCGCCACCTCGAGGTCGAGCTCACCCGCCTCTTCCAGGTGGTCGACGTAGGCGACGACGACCTCGCCGAGCTGCAGCTCGAGCAGGCTGACCTCCTCGCGCAGGACGACCGCGAGCAGCAGGTCGAAGGGCCCGGCGAAGACGTCAAGGTCGAGATCGAGTTCGGCGACCGCCATCGGGGCAGATTAGAGGCGCGCCGGGACGCGCAAACGGCGTTTAGACGCTATTTGCGGACTGACAGCGCGCAGCGTGCGACGGGCGTGCCGGGGCTAGCCGAAGCCCATCCGGGCGCGGACGTCGACCATCGTCGCGGCGGCGATCTCGCGCGCCTTCTCCGCCCCGGCCGCCAGCGTCGCCTCGAGCGCCGCCTCGTCGGGGCGCAGCTCCTCGTAGCGCTCGCGCACCGGGCCGAGCAGGTCGACCACGCCGTCGGCGACGGCCTTCTTGAAGTCGCCATACCCCGCGCCGTCGAACTCGCGCTCGATCTCCGCCCGCCCGGTCCCCCGCGCCACCGCGAGGATGTCGATCAGGTTCGTCACCCCCGGCTTGTCGGGCGCGGCGCGCACCTCGCGGCCGGAGTCGGTCACCGCCGAGCCGACCTTCTTGCGGATCGTCTTCTCGTCGTCGAGCACCAGCACCGTGCCCTGCTCGGTGCCGCCGGTCGTCGACATCTTCCGCTCCGGCTCCTGCAGGTCCATGATCCGCGCGCCCACCTCGGGCAGCACCAGCTCCGGCACCACCAAGGTGTCGCCGAAGCGCGCGTTGAAGCGCCGCGCGATCTCCCGCATCAGCTCGACGTGCTGGCGCTGATCCTCGCCGACCGGCACCTCGGTCGCCCGGTAGACGAGCACGTCGGAGGCCATCAGCACCGGGTAGTAGAAGAGCGCCGCCGAGGCCAGCTCGCGCGCCTTGCCGACCTTTTCCTTGAACTGGGTCATGCGGTCGAGGTCGCCGTGGGAGGTGACGGCGGAGAGGAGCCAGGTCATCTCGGTGTGCTCGCGCACGTCGGACTGGCGGAAGAAGATGCAGCGCTCCGGGTCGAGCCCGGCGGCGAGCAGGATCGCGGCGGTGTCGAGGACGCGCTCGCGCAGGTCGCCGGGGTCGTAGGGCACCGAGATCGAGTGCAGGTCGACGACGCAGAAGATCGCCGGCTCGCCGCGGTCCTGGCCCTCGACGTACTGGCGGATCGCGCCGATGAAGTTGCCGAGGTGCTTGCTGCCGGTCGGCTGGATGCCGGAGAAGATGATCGGTTTCGGGTCAGCCATGGGTCGCCAAATCTATTTCGTCGGCCGGCTCGGGAGCGGCGCGGGCGGCGCCGGGCCGCCGCGGGTTGCGGATGCCGATGCCGGAGGCGATCCCGCCGAGGATCATCAGCAGGCCCGCGAGCAGCGCGCCAAGGTGGAACGCCGAGGTCGACGCGTCGGTGGCGGCGGCTTCGATCCGCGGCGCCGCGACCGCGCCCACTTCGCCCGTGTCGGGGACGCCGAGCGGCTGTTCCTTGGCTTCGCTGACGGCGCTCGTCGCGGCGGGTCCGAGGGGGCGGGGACCGAGCTCGGCGTCGAGCCGCGCCCCGAAGTGGGCCGAGATCACCGCGCCGAGCACCGCGATCGCGAGCAGCCCGGCGACCCGCGAGACGCCGTTGTTGACGCCCGAGGCGATCCCCACCCGGCGCTCGGAGACCGAGTCGAGCACGGTCGCGGTCAGCGGCGCCACCGTCGCCGACAGCCCGAGGCCGAAGACGAGCACCGCGGGCAGCACCTCGGCCGGGTAGGACGCGTTCGCGTCGAGGCGCATGAAGAGGATGGTCCCGAGCCCGGCGACGATCGGCCCGAGCGTCATCGGCAGCCGCGGCCCGGTCCCGGACGCGAGCCGTCCCCAGCGCGGCGAGAGGAAGAAGAGCAGGAGCGAGATCGGCGTCGTCGCCAGGCCCGCCTCGAAGGCCGAGTAGCCGACCACCTGCTGCAGGTAGAGGGCGACGAAGAGGAGTCCCGCGCCGAGCCCGGCGTAGACGGTCAGCGTCGTCAGGTTCGCCACCGCGAAGTTGCGGATGCGGAAGAGCGAGAGGTCAAGCATCGGCCGCGCCGCGCGCGCCTCCCAGACCACGAAGGCGGCGAAGCAGACGACGCCCGCGACCAGCGGCAGCCAGACGAGCGGGTCGCCCCAGCCGTGGGTCGGCTGCTCGATCAGCGCGAAGACCGGCCCGGCGAGACCCGCCGCCGAGAGCAGCACGCCGGGGACGTCGACGCCGCGGAAGGCGTCGGGGTCGCGCGACTCCTCGACCGCGCGCAGCGCCAGCACCACGGTCACCGCGATCAGCGGGATGTTGACCCAGAAGATCGCCCGCCAGGAGATCAGGCCGACCAGCGCGCCGCCGCCCGCGGGCCCGAACACGGTCGCGATCCCGGTCCAGGCGGTCCACGTCCCGACCGCCTTGCCGCGCTCCTCCCCGGCGAAGGTCGCCGCGACGATCGCCAGCGACCCCGGCACGAGCAGCGCCCCGGCGATCCCCTGGAGCGCCCGCGCGCCGACCAGGAACTCCTCGCTCGGCGCCAGCGCGCAGAGGATCGAGGTGACGCCGAAGGCCAGGAGGCCGATGACGAAGAGCCGCCGCCGGCCGAACTGGTCGCCGAGACTGCCGCCGACCAGGAGCAGGGACACCATCGTCAGCATGTAGGCCTCGAGCACCCACTGCTGCCCGGCCAGCCCCGCGTCCAGCTCCCGCCCGATCGAGGGCAGCGCGACGTTGACGATCGTCGCGTCGAGGAAGACGACGGTCGAGCCGAGGATCGTCGCGATCAGGGTGAGGCGCTGCTGCCGGGACACCGAACGAGTCTAGGAAGGGCGCAACCTCGTTCCCACTTCTCCCACCGTGCAAGACATTGCGATTGATCGCTGCTTCAATCCGGGTAGGTGAGCGCGTAATGGCAAGAGCGATCTGGTCCGGCTCGATCAGCTTCGGGCTGTTGAACGTCCCCGTGCGGATGTACAGCGCCGTGGCGCGGCGCAACATCGCGCTGCGCGAGATCCGCGCGTCGGACTCGGCGCGGATCAAACACCGCCGCGTCGCCGAGGGCACCGACGAAGAGGTCCCCTACGACGAGATCATCAAAGCCTACGAGCTGACCCCGGGCCAGTACGTGCCGCTGACCAAGGACGAGATGCAGGCCTTGGCGCCGGAAAAGACGCGCGCGATCGAGGTCGAGGACTTCGTCGACCTCGACGAGATCGACCCGATCTACTTCGACAGCCCCTATTACCTCGGCCCGGCGGACGGCGCCGAGAAAGCGTATTCGCTGCTGGCGCGGGCGATGCACGCCTCGGGCAAGGTGGCGATCGCCCACTTCGTCCTGCGCAACAAAGAGCACCTGTCCGCGATCCGCAGCGACGGCAAGGTGCTGACGCTGACGACGATGCGCTTTGCCGACGAGGTCGTGCCGGTCGACGAGCTCGAGATCCTCCCCGACAAAGCCGCCAAACCGGCGAAACGGGAGCAGGAGATGGCCGAGCAGCTGATCGAGTCCCTCTCCACCGACTTCGAACCGCAGGCCTACAAGGACGATTACCGCGAGCAGCTGCTGGCGCTGATCGAACGCAAGGCGGAAGGCAAGGAGATCGTCGCGTCGGAGGCCGAGGCGCCGAAGGCGACCAAAGCGCCCGACCTGATGGCGGCGCTGGAAGAGAGCATCGCCGCGGCCCAGGGCGGCAAAGCCAAGAAACCGGCGAAAAAAGCCCGGAAAAAAGCCGCTCCCAAAGCCAAAAAATCGCCCGCCAAAAAACGGGCGAAAGCCAAATCGAAATAGGCCCACCCCGTGGCCACGAGCCGCCAGGTCGAGATCGAGGGTCGTGAGCTGAAGCTCACCAACGTCGACAAGGTCCTCTACCCGCGGAGCGGGTTCACCAAGGGCGAGATGATCGACTACTACTCGAAGGTGGCGCCGGCGATGATCCCCCACCTGAGCGGCCGCGCGGTCACCCTGCGCCGCTTCCCGGAAGGCGTCGAGGATCTCGACGCCGCGTTCTTCGAGAAGCGCTGCCCCAAACACCGGCCGAAATGGGTCAAGACCGCGCGGGTCGAAGCCGGGCCGCACGCCGGGAAGATCGACTTCTGCGTCTGTGATGGCCTGCCGACGCTGGTCTGGATGGCCCAGTTGGCGACGGTCGAGTTCCATCCCTCCCTCTCCAAGGCGCGCGCCCCGAAACGCCCGACCGTGCTCGCCTTCGACCTCGACCCCGGCCCGCCCGCCGACATCGTCGACTGCTGCCGCGTGGCGCTC
This sequence comes from uncultured Actinomycetes bacterium, assembly GCA_937907435.1. Classification (GTDB taxonomy): domain Bacteria; phylum Actinomycetota; class Thermoleophilia; order Solirubrobacterales; family 70-9; genus VAYN01. Next base: position 755 of record CALCIA010000246.1, on the reverse strand, counting down.
CGCCTGCGCGACCTCTTCGGCCACTTCGACGTCCAGTGCTTCCCGAAGACCTCTGGCTCCAAGGGCATGCAGGTCTACGTCCCCCTCAACTCCAAAACGGTGAACTACGACCACACCAAACCGTTCGCCAAAGCCATCGCCCAGCTCCTCGAGAAGCAGACGCCCGACAAGGTCGTCTCCAAAATGAAAAAAGTCGAACGCGAGAACAAGGTCTTCGTCGACTGGTCCCAAAATCACCAGCGCAAAACCACGATCGCCGTCTACAGCCTGCGCGCCCGCGAACGCCAGACCGCCTCCACCCCGGTCACCTGGGACGAGGTAGAGACCGTCGCCGACTCGGGCGACAAGGGCAAGCTGGTCTTCGAGTCCGACGCGGTCCTCGACCGCATCGAGCAGCATGGCGATCTCTTCGCGCCGGTGTTGGAGCTGGAGCAGGAGCTGCCGGAGCTGTAGTCGCTGGTCCGGGGGGCGGGGGTCCGCGGCGCTGGTGGCCGTCCGAGGGAGGTCCTGGGCTCCTCATGGGGGTCCTGGCAGGCTGTGACCCCCATGAGGAGCCCAGGACGTGAGGCTTTCGTGGGAGAGGCGGCACAGGGACGGGAGGAAGTCGGACTTACGTGACGATCAGGTCGGAGAGCCTCCACACCTCGGCCGGATCGTTGACGAAGATGCCGGGAACGTCACACCTTCCGGCCCCGAAGGGCCCTTTTCGGGCCTGATTCGAGGGGCCGGGAACGCGCTGCGTACTTTGACCTTGC
>CALCIA010000245.1 GCA_937907435.1 uncultured Actinomycetes bacterium | reverse complement strand
GTGTGGAGGCTCCCGGACCCGATCGTCACGGAAGTCCGACTTCGCGACGTCCCTGCGACGCCTCTCCCACGCACCCCTCACGTCCTGGGCTCCTCATGGGGGTCACCGCCTGCCAGGACCCCCATGAGGAGCCCAGGACCACCGACCCCTCAAGCGATAATCGTCAGCGCCCCCGGCTCGATCCCCAGCTCCACCCGCGTGCGCTCGCCGATGTAATCGCCGTCGACCTGGAGCTGAAAAGAGCGGGGCGCGCCGGAGCGGTCCTCGGAGATCGACTCGACCACGGCTTTCGTCATGCCCTCGAAGCCGATGATCTGGCGGTGGCGGACCGCGGGCTTGCGCTGGGAGAAGAGCTTGGGGAGGAGGGTCGGCATGTCGCGCTGGGCGGCGCGTTTGAGGATCGCCATCGAGAGGGTGCCGCTGTCGATTGCGACGTTCTCGTTGACGTAGACGGGTTTGGTCGAGAAGTAGGTGAAGGGGTCGGAGTTCTGGGTGATCGCGGTGACGCCCTCGACCGGGGCGTGGTCGTCGACCGCGACCCGGAGGCGGACCGGGTTGACGAGGTAGCGGCGGTAGAAGGCCGAGACGCCGGCCCAGCTGTAGAACCAGGGGCCGAAGCGGGCCTTCAGCTTGGGGCGAGCGTCGACCCGCTTGACCACGGTCGCGTCGATCCCCGCCCCGCAGGCGAAGACGAAATAGCGCTCGTCGACCCGCCCGAGGTCGACTTTGCGCGGCTCCCACTCGTCGGCGAGCGAGAGCAGGTGCTCGGTCGCGTCGACCACGTCGTTGGGGATGCCGAGGCTGCGCGCCACCACGTTGGCCGAGCCGCCCGGCAGGATCGCCATCGGCATGTCGGTCCCGGCGAGGCCGTTGGCGACCTCGTTCAGCGTCCCGTCGCCGCCGAAGGAGACGACCACGTCGTAGCCGCCGTCGCGCGCCTCGCGCCCGATCTCGGTCGCGTGGTTCTGCGCCTCGGTCGCCACCGCCTCGACCTCATAGCGCCCCTGCAGCGCGTAGACGACGAGGTTCCGCAGCCGGTCCGACACCGTCGTCGCGTACGGATTGACGATGATCAGCATCCGTTTCTTCGCCGGTTTTCCCGACCTGCGCGCGCCGAACGAGACCATCTGCGCGAGAGACTACGCGACCGCTTCGTAGCGGATCACGGCGCCGTCAGAGACCTCACGGACGCGGCCTTCGTCCTCGAGGATGTCCATGTGGCCGATCACCTCCGAGAGGGTGAGGAAGGCCTGGGTGACGGCGATGTTGCCCCACATCGACTGGGCCAGCTCGTAGCCGGAGCGCGGGCCCTCGCCGAGCAGGCGCAGCAGTTTCTCCTTGCGCCGTTCGGTCGAGGCGAAGCGGGTGTCGATCAGGGCGCGGTGGCCGTCGATCGGCTCGCCGTGGCCGCCGAAGAGGAGGCTGCCCTCGGGCAGTTCGCGGGTCTTCGCCATCGAGTCGAGGTAGGCGATCAGCGAGCGGGTGCGACCGGGCGAGCCGTCGAGCGGGCGGCTGATCAAGGGGTTCGAGGAGATGTGGGGGAGGAGGTGGTCGCCGACGAAGCCGAACTGGCGCTCGGCGTCCCAGAACACCGTGTCCATGACGCTGTGGCCGGGGCGGAAGAGGACCTCGAGGCGGCGCCCCGCCAGCTCGATCACGTCGCCGTCGCCGAGCGGCCGCGTCACCTGCACCGGCGCCCCCCAGCCGCGGAAGGAGGTGGAGACGCTCTTCAGCGCGATCGCGATCTCCTCGGGGATGCCGCTGCGCAGCATCAGCTCCACCGCGAACTCGTCGTCGGCCGCGGCTTCCGTGTCGTAGTTGGCGAGTCGCTCGGCGGCCGGGCCGAACGCCCCGACCTCGGCGCCGGAGTGCTCGACCACGATCTCCGCCAGGCCGAGGTGGTCGGAGTGGTTGTGGGTGAGGAGGATGAGGCCGATGTCCTCGATCGAGTGGCCGTGGGCGGCGATCGACTCGCTCAGAACGTCGAGGCCGCGGCCGTAGTTGGGCCCGCCGTCGATCAGCGTCAGCGGTTCGTCCTCGATCAGGTAGGCGTTGACCATGCCGACCGCGAACGGGGTCGGGACGGGCAGCCGGTGGACGCCGGCCAACGCCGCCTGCTCGAGCGCCGCCTCCGGGGTCGTCGTCACCCGCGGATCAGCCCCAGGACCTCGTCGCGGTGGCACTCCATGTCCTCGCGCGAGACCAGCGACTCGAGGTTCAGCCGCAGCAGCGGCTCCGTGTTCGAGGGCCGCACGTTGAAGTGCCAGTCCTCGTAGTCGACCGAGACGCCGTCGAGTTCGGCGATCTCGCCGTCGGAGTAGCGCTCGCGGATCGCGTCGAGCTTCGCCGCCTGGTCGGCGACCTCGGAGTTGATCTCGCCGGAGATGAAGTACTTCGAGCGGAACTCGGACATCAGGTCGCCGATCGTGCGCCCCTCCTTGGAGAGCAGCTCCAGCATCAGGAGCGCCGGGATCGTCCCCGAGTCGGCGTTCCAGAAATCACGGAAGTAGTAGTGGCCGGAGACCTCGCCGCCGAACGCCGCACCCTCCTCGCGCATCCGTGCCTTGAAGAAGGCGTGGCCGACCCGCGAGAGGTCGGAGCGGCCGCCCTCGGCGGCGACCAGGTCAGGGACGGCGCGGCTCGAACGCGGGTCGTAGAGGATCGTCGCGCCCGGGTTCTTGGCCAGGATCGAGCGCGCCAGGAGTGCGCACACAAAGTCGCCGTCGCAGAACTCGCCCGAGCCGTCGATGAAGAAGCAGCGGTCGGCGTCGCCGTCCCAGGCGATGCCGAGGTCGGCCCCGGTCGAGCGCACCCGGTCCATGATCATCTGCCGGTTCTCCTCCAGCAGCGGGTTCGGCTCGTGGTCGGGGAACTCGCCGTCCGGAACGAAGTACATCTCCTCCAGCTCCAGTGGCAGCCGTTCGAGGATCGGCCCGACCATCGGCCCGCCCATCCCGTTGCCGCCGTCGACCACGACCTTCATCGGCTTGACCGCGGCCGAGTCGATGAAGCCGAGCGCGTGGGCGCGGAATTCCTCCCAGATGTCGACCTCTTCGAGTTCGCCGCCGCCCGGCGCCTCACCGAGGCCGCCTTCGATCTCCGCCTTGACTTCGCCGATCCCGGCGTCGCCGGAGAGCGGTAGCGCGCCCTCGCGGACGAGCTTCACGCCGGTGTAGGCCTTGGGGTTGTGGGACGCCGTACACATCGCGCCGCCGTCGAGCTCCCGCGAGCCGACCAGGTGGTAGAGCATCTCGGTGGCGACCATGCCCGCGTCGACCACGGTCGCGCCCTCGACGATCATCCCGTCGCGCAGCTCCGCCGCCATCTTCGGCGCGGTCAGGCGCATGTCGCGGCCGAGGCCAACGCGCAGATCGCCGGCGGGCTTGTCACGGAGTCGTGCCAGGACGCGCACGAAGGCGCGGCCGATGTCGTACGCGACGCCCTCGTCCATCTCCTCGCCGTAGATGCCGCGGATGTCGTAGGCCTTGAAGATCCCCGGGTTCAGCTCCATGACGCTCCCTTCAGCACCGCGTAGCTCTGCTCGATCGTCTGCGGCATGACTTTCGTGTCGGCGATCACCGGCATGAAGTTGTTGTCGCCCGACCAGCGCGGCACCACGTGCATGTGGATGTGGTGCTCGACCCCGGCGCCCGCGATCCGACCCTGGTTGAAGCCGACGTTGTAGCCGTGCGGCGAGAAGACGTCGCCGAGCCGGCGGATCGCGGTCTGGGCGAGCGCCATCATCTCCGCCGTCGTCTCCGGCGCGATCTCCTCGATCGCGCCGACGTGCTCGTAAGGCGCGACCATCAGGTGCCCGTTCGTGTACGGGTAGAGGTTGAGGATCACGAAGGCGCGCTCGCCGCGGTGGACGATCAGGTTGCCCTCGTCGTCATCCTGCGCGGGCTTCGCGCAGAAGATGCACTCCTCCTCGATGTCCTTGGCCGCGTCTGACACGTAGGCGAGGCGCCAGGGCGCCCAGATCCGAAAATTTGCCACGGGCGCCTGAGCCTATGGGAAGCCGCCCCCGGACGCGAAGCGGAGGAGGCGGCGCCTGATGTCTATAGCCAACCGCGCCGCTTGAACCACGCGACCATCCCGACCAGGATCACGAACATGCCGCCGAGCACGAAGAAGAAGTCGGCGAGGTTGTCCTGGCCGGGCACCCTCACGTTCATCCCCCAGATGCTCGCGATCAGGGTGAGCGGCAGGATCACGACGCTGATCGAGGTCAGCACGCGGAGAATGTCGTTGAGGCGGTGCGAGATCACCGACTCGTTGGTCTCCTCGAGCGCCTCGATCACCTCCTTGTAGTTCTCCAGCATGTCCCAGATCCGCTCGTGCGAGTCGACGATGTCGTCGAAGTAGATCTCGAGGTCGAAATCGGGGGAGAGGTAGCGCGATTTGACTTTCTCCAGGTCACGCAGGACCGGCCGCTGCGGGCGGATCACCTTGCGGAAGTTGATGATCTCCTGCTTGGCGTTGGAGATGTCGCGCACGATGTCCTCGGAGCGGCCCTCGAAGATGTCGTCCTCGAGCGCGTCCAGCTTGTTGCCGATCTTGCGCAGCATCGGGAAGCAGTAGTCGAAGCAGTCGTCGACGAGGCGGTAGAGGAGGTAGCCGGAGCCGCGCGAGAAGAGCTGCTCGCGCAGCTCCTCTTTGCCGCGGCAGCGCTCGAAGAGGTACTCGACCGGCTGCAGCGGCTGGTTCGGGATCGTGACCAGGAAATCGGGGCCGACGAAGAGGTCGAGCTCGCCCGCGCCGAGCCGCTTCGCGGCGCGGTCGAAGACCGGCAGGTTCAGGATGCTGAACAGGTACTCGTCGTAGATGTCGATCTTCGGCCGCTGGTTGCGGGAGAGCACGTCCTCGAGGTCGAGGGCGTGGAAGTCGAAGTGCTCCTCCAGCCAGGCGCGCTCCAGCGCCCCCGGGTGCTCGATGTTCACCCAGCGCAGGCCGCCCCACTCGATCTGCTCGACGTGCGGGGCCTGTGGCTCAGCGGTCTCGACCGGCGCGACGAGCTCGCCGCGGCGATTGCGCCGCAGGCGTGGTTTCGGGAGGTTCGGCATCGGCCGCGCCCGTCTCGTCGTGGGGGAGAATCGCGATCACACGAGTAGGTTAGCCGTCCGCGAGGCATCGGAAACGTCTTCAGGTTCATGGTAGGCTTCGCCCACACATAAGCGCCACATCTAGAGGGGTGGAGGGACTGGCCCAGTGAAGCCCCGGCAACCATCTCGGACTTAGCGGTCCGAGGCAGGTGCCAACTCCAGCAGATCAAGGTGATCTGACAGATGTGGGGGACGTCCGATCGGACCTCTGCCCCACGTGGCGGAAGGTCTTTTTTTATGCTGGTTCACATAAGGGACGTGATCGGATGTCAGTCGAAGGTTTGAAGTGCAAGGAGTGCGGCACGAAGTACGAGGAGAGCGCCGCCTATTTCTGCGAGAACTGCTTCGGCCCGCTGGAGGTCAGCTACGACCACTCGGGGCTGGACGCGGCGGAGGTCAAGCGGCGGATCCAGGCCGGATCCCATGGGATCTGGCGCTACAGCGACTTCCTGCCGATCTCCGGCAACCCCGGTGACCCGCTGGAGCCGGGCCTGACGCCGCTGGTGCGCGCCGACCGGCTGGCCGAGCTGCTCGGCACCGAAGCCGAGGTCTACGTCAAGAACGACGCCGCCAACCCGACCCACTCCTTCAAGGACCGGGTCGTCGCGGTCGCCGTCGCCAAGGCCAAGGAGCTCGGCTTCGACACGATCGCCTGCGCCTCCACCGGCAACCTCGCCAACGCGGTCGCCGCCCGCGCCGCCGCCGAGGGGCTCGAGTCCTACGTCCTCGTCCCCGCCGACCTGGAGGAGCAGAAGCTGCTCGCCTCCGACGTCTACGGCACCAACCTGGTCGGCGTGCGCGGCAACTACGACGCCGTCAACCGGCTCTGCACCGAACTCGTCGACACGCAGCCGTGGGCGTTCGTGAACGTCAACCTGCGCCCCTACTACGCCGAGGGCTCCAAGACGCTGGCCTTCGAGACGGTCGAGCAGCTCGGCTGGGAACTGCCCGACCGGGTGGTCGCGCCGATCGGCTCCGGCTCGCTCTTCACCAAACTGGGCCGCGGCTTCCAGGAATGGATCGACCTCGGGCTCGTCGAGGGCGACCAGCCGACCTTCCACGGCGCCCAGGCCGACGGCTGCAGCCCGGTCGCGACCGCGTTCGCCGAAGGCCACGACGTCTGCAAGCCGCAGCGCCCCGACACGATCGCCAAGAGCCTCGCGATCGGCGACCCGGCCGACGGCCCCTACGCGATCGAGCACGCCCGCCAGACCGGCGGCAACATCTCGTCGGTCTCCGACGAAGAGATCCGCGAAGGGATCAAGCTGCTCGCCGAAGGCACCGGGATCTTCACCGAGACCGCGGGCGGCGTGACGATCGCGGTGCTGCGCAGGCTGGCCGAACGGGGCGAGTTCAAGGCGGGCGAGAAAGTCGTCGCCTACATCACCGGCGAGGGGCTGAAGACGCTGGACGCGACCCGCGATACGTTCTCCATGCACGAGATCGATCCGAATCTCGAAAGCTTCGATTCCGAGTTCGCCGCCCAGGAGGTAAGTGCATAGATGAGCGTCACCGTCAAGATCCCGACCCAGCTCCGCGTCGCCACCGGCGGTCAGGCCGAGGTCGAGGTCGAAGGGTCCAATGTCGGCGAGGCACTTGACGCGGTCTTCGCCGCCTACGGCGACCTGCGCGAGCGGATCACCCAGGACGGTACCCTGCGCCGCTTCGTCAACGTCTACGTCTCCGGCGAGGACATCCGCTTCCAGCAAGGGCTGGAGACCGCCATCTCCGAGGGCGACGAGGTGACGATCCTCCCGGCTGTCGCCGGCGGCTGACGCCTTCATGCGATCCTGCCGCCGATGGGCGGCCTAAATCCAAGGGCGGCAATGCCGCCCGTTTTAATCCTGTGCGGGGGCCGGGGGACGCGACTGCGGGAGCGGACCGAGACGGTTCCCAAGCCGCTGGTCGAGATCGGCGGCCGGCCGATCGTCTGGCACGTGATCGGGATCTACGCGGCCCAGGGGTTTGACCGCTTCCTGCTCGCGACGGGCTACCTGGGCGACCAGATCGAGCGCTTCGTCGACGAAGAGCGCTGGCCCGCGGGCGTCACCGTGGAGTGTGTCGACACCGGCCTCGACACGCCGACCGGCGGGCGTATCGCGGCGCTCGGCGAGCGCCTCGCCGGCAGCACGTTCTGCGCGACCTACGCCGACGGGGTGGCCGACGTCGATCTGGACGACCTGGTGGAGGGGCACCGCGAGGCGGGCGTGACGGCGACCGTGACCGTCGTGCGACCGAACCTCCAGTGGGGCGTGGCGGAGCTCGACGGGGATCGGGTGTCCGGCTTCGTCGAGAAGCCGCGGTCCGAGCACTGGATCAACGGCGGCTTCTTCTGCTTCGAGCCGAGTGCGCTCGACTACATCGGCTCCGACTCGGTGCTGGAGCGCGAGCCGCTCGAGCGCCTCGCCGCGGCGGGCGAGCTCCGCGCCCATCGCCACGAGGGCTTCTGGGACTGCATGGACACCTACAAGGACGCGGTAGCCCTCGACGACCTCTGGCGCAGCGGCGAAGCCCCCTGGCAGGTCTGGAATGTTGATGGGCCGAAAACTCAAGACATGCTTGAGTTTTCGGCCCATCAACGGCGTGGGGAGGCGGCGGCGCGTGGGTAGCCCGGCGGGATCGCTTGCGCTCGTCACCGGCGGTCACGGATTCGTCGGCTCGCACCTTGCCGCCGGCCTGCTCGCGGCGGGGACCGCGGTCCGCGTCCTCGACCGGCCCGGGCCGCGCCAGACCGACCTCGGCGGGCCGCGCGCCTCGGGGCTCGACCTGTTGGGTCTGCGCGAGGAGGTCGAGCTGGTCGAGGCGGACCTGCTGGACGGCGAGAGCGTCGCCGGCGCGGTGGCCGGGTGCGACTCGGTCTTCCACCTCGCCGCGCAGACGATCGTCGGCGTCGCCCGCCGCTGCCCGCACGAGACCGTCGATGTCAACGTCCGCGGCTCCTGGAACGTCTTCATGACGTGCCGCGAGGCGGAGGTCGGCAAGGTCGTCTTCGCCTCCTCCGACAAGGCCTACGGCACCGCGCCGGAGCTCCCTTACCGCGAGGACTTCCCGCTGCGCGCCGACCATCCCTACGACTCCTCGAAGGCGGCCGCCGACGTGATGGCGCGCGGGCTGGCGCGGGAGTGGGGGCTGCCGCTCGCGGTCAGCCGCTTCGCCAACGTCTACGGCGGCGGTGACCTCAACTTCACCCGGCTGGTGCCGGAGACGGCGATCGCGGTGGCCGACCGGCGGGCGCCGCGGATCCGCTCCGACGGGGCCCCGCGGCGCGACTTCCTCCACGTCGACGACGCGATCTCGGCGTACCTGGCGATCGCCGGCGCGCTCGACGGGGAGGGCGCCGCGGGCGAGGCCTTCAACGCGGGTGGCGACCAGCCGCACTCGGTGCGCGAGGTCGTCGACCTGATCGCCGCGGTGGGCGGGGGAGAGGTCGAGCCCGAATACGGGCCCGGCCTGCCGCCGGGCGAGATCCTCGACCAGTACCTCGACTCGACCAAGCTCCGCGAGCTCACCGGCTGGGCGCCGAGGGTCGATCTGCGGACCGGCCTGGGGCGTACGGTGGAGTGGTACCGCGAGCATGAGGAGGTGCGTCCCTGATGTGCGGGCGCTTCACCGTCACCACCAAGGACACGAAGAAGATCGCCGACCGCTTCCAGGTCGAACTGGAGAAGGCGCTGGAAGCCAAAGGCGGGGGCGAGGACAACCCCCCGGGCATGGGCCGCTTCAACGTCGCGCCGACTCAGGAGGTGCTCGTCGTCCGCTCCTCACCTGACGAGAAGGAGGCGGAGGACGGCGAGCGCGAGGCGCGGCTGATGCGCTGGGGCCTGATCCCGGTCTGGTCCAAGGACCTGAAGGTCGGTTATCGGATGATCAACGCGAAAAAAGAGAACCTGACGAAAAGCCGCGCCTACGGGCCGCTGGTCGGCAAGTTTCGCCACCGCTGCCTGATCGTCGCCGACGGCTTCTACGAGTGGATGAAGGCGGAGGATCCGAAGCAGCCGCGCCAGCCGTGGCGCTTCACCGTGGACGGCGGCGAGCCGTTCGCCTTCGCCGGCCTCTGCACGCGCAAGGAGTGGGACGACCCGGAGGAGCGCGGCGTCGACCCCGACGGCTTCCTCTACAGCGCCACGCTGATCACGACGACGCCGAACGCGGTGGTCAAGCCGGTCCACGACCGGATGCCCGCGATCCTGCCGAGCGCCGAGGCGGAGGCGGCCTGGCTCGACCCGCGGCTGTCGACTGAGGAGGCGATCGCGCTGTGCGGGCCGCTCGACCCGGCGCGGATGGCCGGCGCGCCCGCCAATCCGGCGCTCAACAAGGTCGGGAAAGGGATGGCCGAAGGGCCGGAGCTGTTGGTCGCGCCGACGGCGTAGCGCGCGGCAGAGGGCTATTCGCCTTCCGCTTCTTCCCCCGATTCTTCGGCTTCTTCGCGTTCTTCCTGTTTCAGTTCTTCGGCTTCTTCGTCGATCGGCGGCGAGACGTGGGGCAGCGAGCCTTCGGTTTCCACCGTCGCTTTCCCCAGCTTGGTCGTCAGGGTGCAGGCGATCTGCGCCGCGGGGGCCTTCTGCGATTTCCAGATCGTGTAGAAGGGCAGTTCGACGGTCCGTTCCGCTTTGCCGTGCGGCAGGTGGAAGAGGATGTGCTCGGTGCCTTCTTCGTATTCGGGCCAGCCGACCTTGACGCCTTGGATCGTGGTGAAGCTTTCCGGCATGTCTTCGGTGATTTCTTCCAGCACGGCCAGCAGAAGACCGTGGGAGGCGAACTTCGCGAGGACCGTGTTCGGGACTTCCTGGCCCGACACGCCCTGTTCGGAGGAGCGCGGGTAGAGCATCCGCAGGCCGTTGGAGCTCTGGGCGATCAGCGTGCCCGTCCGGGGCGCGTGGATCGAGCAGAGTAGTTCGCCGCCGATCCGCGCGCCCGCGTCGATCTTCGCCGTCGAGAGGACCCGGAAGAGCGAGTAGCCCGCGACGTTCGTTCCGGTCGCCTTGATGGTGCCGTCGACCAGCTGCATCTTCAGGTTCTTGCTGCCGGGTACGGTGACCGACTTGGAGTCCGGGATCTTCTTCTTCTGCACGAATTCCAGGTGCGCCGCTTCGCCGCTCACGGCGCCGGTCTGGGTCAGCAGGGCCGCCGCCAGCGTGGCGAGCAGGCCGATCGCGACGACGACGATCGCGCCGCGCGGGATGCGTTCGTCCGCCGGGACCGAGGAACGATTGAAGGACGGCAGCTTCATTGGTCGGCGACAGTAGTGAAAACAGATGACGTGGTGTTCCCTCCGCCGCGCCATGGGGTACATCTGTGACCGTGCCACCGATCGATGCAAGCTTCTCGACCGTTCAGACGGCCTCCGTCCACGGCCGCTCGGTCAGCTACCTGCGGGCCGGCGAGGGCCCGCTGCTCCTGCTGATCCACGGCATGGCCGGGACGGCACGCAACTGGGATCCGGTGATCGAGCCGCTGGCGCTCCACAACACCGTGGTCGCGCCCGACTTCCCCGGCCACGGCGATTCGGAGCCGGGCGGCGGCGACTACAGCCTCGGCAGCCTGGCGAGCGGACTGCGCGACCTGATGGTGTCGCTCGGCCACGACCGTGCCACGCTGGTCGGCCACAGCCTCGGCGGCGGCGTCGCCCTCCAGTTCGCCTACCAGTTCCCGGAGCTGGTGGAACGGCTGGTGCTGGTCTCCAGCGGCGGCCTCGGGCCCGAGGTGGGGGCGATCCTCCGCGCCGCGGCGCTGCCCGGTGCCGACCTCTTCATCCGCGCCACGGCGGGTCCCGGCTCGGTCGCCGGCGGCTGGCTCTCCGGGGCGCTCGGGAAGGTCGGGCTGCGCCCGAACATCGACCTGGCCGAGGTCGGCCGGGCTTACTCATCCCTTTCCGACACCGACCGCCGCAAGGCCTTCCTCTCGACCCTCCACGCCGTGGTCGGCACCGACGGCCAGCGGGTCGCCGCCCTCGATCGCCTCTACCTCGCCGAGTCCCTGCCGATGCTGATCGTCTGGGGCGAGCGCGACCCGATCATCCCCGTCGCCCACGGCCGCGCCGCCCACGCCCAGCTGCCCGGCAGCCGCCTCGAGGTCTTCCCCGACGCCGGCCACATCCCCCAACTGGAGAGCCCCGGCCGCTTCGCCGCCGTCCTCCAACGCTTCCTCGACGACACCGAGCCGGCGGAATTCGACGGCGCCGAATGGCGCGCCCGCCTCAGCGGCCGCTAGGACGGACAGGCGAGTTCGCACTTCTCCGCGCTATGCGCGGATTACTGCGAACTCGACCGAGGGGCCCCTGCGGCGCGGCGGCTGGTCACCCCGCCCCGGCGTACGCGCGCCAGATCTCGCCGTAGAGCTCATGGGCGGCGGTGAACGGCGCGAGGTCCTCCGCGTGGTCCCAGCCGTAGGCGTCGAGGGCGCGGCGGACGAAGGCGGCGTCGGCGCCGCGGTCTTCCAGTGCGATCACGTAGCCCGCGACGTCCCAGTGGACCGGGCCGCGCAGCACGTCCTCTAAGTCGTTCCAGATCAGGCCCATGGGCGTGTGCAGCAGGTTGCTCAGCGACGCGTCCCCGTGCAGCGCCTGGGTCGGGAGCGAGGTGTCGAAGACCGTGTCGGTCAGGGCGACGAGCCGCTCGCCGAGGGCTTTGACCGGCGGGGTCGGCGGCAGCTGCCGCCGCAGCCGCTCGATGTCCTGTTGGAGGTCGAGCATCGTGCCCAGCTCCCCCGGGAACTCCGCCAGCGCGTCGTGCAGGCTGCGCAGGGCGACGCCCAGCACCTCGGCGTCCGAGGGCTCCATGAGGCCTACGACGTCGACCCACGAGGCAAAGGTCATCCACAGGCCCCCCGAGCGAAAGGGCCCCGGCGCGATCATCGAGCTCGGCGGGATCGCCAGTCCGGTCGGGGCGAGGAAGTCCGTCACCTCTACCTCGCGGGACAGCCACGCCTTCGGGTCGTCATGCAGCGCCACCGTCCCGCTCATCACCCGCGCGATGACCGGAGAGGGAAGCAGGTGCACCAGCACGTTGCTCCCCGAGTAGACGACCTCCGCGTCCCCGCACGGCAAGCCGTGCTTGACCGCGACCGAGCACGCGGCGGCGAGGGCTTCCTCCTCGATCCCAAGGGTCAACGCGCCCGACAGGATTCGAACCTGTGGCCTCTTCCTCCGGAGGGAAGCGCTCTATCCAGCTGAGCTACGGGCGCCTGCGGGCAGCTTAAGCCGTCCGCGCGCGCGGTGCGTTCGTCGCTCCTTGCCGTATGCGGGACAAACGACGAACGCGTAGCCTCACGCGCTCATGGACCTTGAGGTGACGTTTCTGGGGACCGGGGCGTCGGCGCCTTCGGCGCGGCGCTCGACCGCGGCGGTGCTGATCGCGCGGGGCGGGGACCGGTTGCTCTTTGACTGCGGGGAAGGCACGCAGCGGCAGATGCAGAAGTCGCTGGGGCTGACGCAGGTCGACGAGATCTACCTGACGCACTACCACGCCGATCACATGCTGGGCTTGCCCGGGCTGCTGAAAACGTACGACCTGACCGATCGCGAGGCGCCGCTGCGGATGTTCGGGCCGCCGGGGCTGAAGGAGCTGTTCACGATCCTGCGGCCGCTGATCGGGCGGCTGCGGTATCCGCTGGAGCTGGAGGAGCTGCGGCCGGGGGAGCGGGTCGACCACGACGATTACGCGGTCGAGTCCTACGAAGCCGCCCACAACGTGCGCGCCTCGGGCTGGGCGCTGGTCGAGGACAACCGGCCCGGTCGCTTCGACCCCGAGGCGGCGAAGGCGCTCGGCGTGCGGGAAGGGCCCGACTTCGCGCGATTGCAGCGCGGTGAGGAGGTCGAGGGGTCGCAGGGGACGGTGACGCCGGCCCAGGTGATGGGGGAGGCGCGCGACGGCCGGATCGTCGTCGTCACCGGCGACACCGCACCCTCGCCGCAGACCGTCGCCGCCGCGGCCGACGCCGAGCTGCTCATCCACGACGCCAGCTTCGCCGAGGAGGACGCCCAGCGGGCGGCGGAAACCGGCCACTCGACGGTCGGGCAGGCCGCCGCGGTCGCCGCCGAGGCGCACGTGACGATGCTCGCCCTCGTCCACATCTCCGCCCGCTACCACGTCGGCAAGGTGCTCGACGAGGCCCGTGAGGTCTTCCCCGACTGCGTCGCCCCCCGCGATTTCGACCAGATCGTGATCCCCCTTCCGGAGAAGGGCCCGCCGGAGCTGATCCCCAACGGAGCCCGCGAGCGCAGCGGATCAGACGAGATGCCGAACAGCGCCCCGTGACGAGGACCCGCCGCTGCCCTTGCTACCGTGAGGTCGTCCTTTAACCGGGTCCAGAGAGGCCAGGAAGGAAGCCACAAGTGAGTGAGAAGGTCGTCCTCGAGCACGAGGACCTGAGGCGAACGCTGCGGCGGATCGCCCACGAGATCGCCGAGAAGAACCCGGAGCCCGCGGGGCTCGCCCTCCTTGGCATCCACACCAGGGGTGCGGTGCTGGCCCGCCGCCTTCACACCATCCTCAGCGAGTTGATCGGGACAGACCTGCCGATCGGCGACATCGACATCAGCTTCTACCGCGACGACGTCGGCGCCCAGTCGCCCGCCCGGCAGCCGGTCGTCCACGCCTCCCACATCGACTTCGACCTCGCCGGCCGCACCGTCGTCCTCGTCGACGACGTCCTCTTCACCGGCCGCACCGTCCGCGCCGCGATCGAGGCGCTCTTCGACTACGGCCGCCCGCAGCGCGTCCAGCTCGCCGTCCTCTGCGATCGCGGGCACCGCGAGCTGCCGATCCGCCCCGACTACGTCGGCAAGAACCTGCCGACGGCGCGCGAGGAGCGGGTGAACGTCCGCCTCGAGGAGGCCGACGGGGTGGACCAGGTGACGATCTCCGAACCCCAACCGACGGAGGCGATGGCATGAGGAACCCCGCATGAGAAATCTCCTGGGCATCGAGGAAGTCGACCGCGACGCGATGGAGGCGATCCTGGAGCGCGCCGAGAGCTTCGCCGAGGTCGGCCGCCGCGACATCAAGAAGGTGCCGACCCTGCGCGGCCGCACCGTCGTCACGCTCTTCTACGAGTCGAGCACCCGCACCTCGAGCTCCTTCGAGCTCGCCGCGAAGCGGCTTTCGGCCGACCTCGTCTCCGTCAAGGCGGCGGGCTCGAGCGTCGACAAGGGCGAGTCGCTGAAGGACACCGTCGCCACCCTCTCCGCCTACGACCCGGCGGCGATCGTCATCCGCCACCCCTACGCGGGCGCCGCCCAGATGGTCGCCGGCTGGACCTCCGCCGCGGTCGTCAACGCCGGCGACGGCAAGCACGAGCATCCGAGCCAGGCGCTGCTCGACGTCTACACGCTGCGCCGCAAGCTCGGCTCGCTGGAGGGCAAGCGGATCTGGATCGTCGGCGACGTCCTTCACAGCCGCGTCGCCCGCTCCAACCTGATCGCCTTCCGGCGGATGGGCGCCGAGGTGACGCTCTGTGGCCCGCCGACCCTGATCCCGCGCGGGATCGAGGAGCTCGGCTGCGAGGTGACCTACTCGCTCGACCGGCTGGAGGAGGCCGACGTCGTCTACGCACTGCGCATGCAGCTCGAGCGGATGAAGGACAGCTTCGTCCCCAGCCTGCGCGAGTACGCGGCCACCTTCCAGATCGACACCCGGCGGCTCGGCCCGCGCCAGCTGCTGATGCACCCGGGCCCGGTGAACCGGGGGGTCGAGATCTCCGGCGAAGTGATCGACTCGCCGCAGTCGTTGATCGGCGAGCAGGTCGCCGCCGGCCTCGTGGTGCGGATGGCGATCCTCTACGAGCTCCTCGCCGGCCGGCCGGCGAGCCCGGCCGCGTTCGGCGACGGCCCCGCCGCCGAGGCCGCCGCGCCGACGATCGGACAGCCCGCGTGAGCGGGCTGCCCCCGACAGGGGACAGCGGCGCGAAAAGCGCCGCGAAGAACCTCACCGACCTGCTCGACGTGCGGGCCGGGCAGCCCGCCGACCTCCTCCTGCGCCGCGCGACCCTGCTCGACCCGGTCGCCGGGATCGACGGCGTCCACGACCTGGTGATCCGCGGCGGGCGCATCGCCGAGATCGCCGCCCCCGGCGAGGCCGACGCGAACGGCGGCGAGGAGCTCGACGCCGAGGGCCTGCACGCCTTCCCCGCCTTCTTCGACCCGCACGTGCACCTGCGCACGCCCGGCCAGGAGCACAAGGAGGACGTCGAAACCGGCACCCGCGCCGCCGCCGCGGGCGGTTACTGCGGGATCATCGCGATGGCCAACACCTCGCCGCCGGTCTCGACCGCCGCCGACGTCGCCGCGCTCCGCGAGCAGGCCCGCGCCGGGGCTTCGGTCCCGGTCGGCTTCGTCGCCACCGTCACGGTCGACATGAAGGGCGAGGAGCTGACCGAGATGGTCGAACTGCGCGACGCCGGCGCGATCGGCTTCTCCGACGACGGCCTGCCGATCCGCAACGCCAGGATCATGCGGAGAGCCCTCCAGTACCAGCAGCTCTGTGGCGGCAACATCGCCCTGCACGAGGAGGATCCCGACCTCTCCGGCGACGGCGTCATGCACGAGGGCGCCGTCTCGGCGGCGATCGGCCTCGCCGGGGTCCCCTCGGTCTCGGAGTCGACGATGATCGCCCGCGACGCCGCCCTCGCCGCCTACGAGGACGCCCGCATCCACGTCCAGCACCTCTCGGCCAAGGAGTCGGTCGACGTCGTCCGCGCCGCCAAGGCCGCCGGGGTGCGGATCAGCGCCGAGGCCAGTCCGCACCACCTCTGCCTCACCGACGAGGAGGTCCGCAGCCTCGACCCGCGCCGCTTCAAGATGAACCCGCCGCTGCGCCACGAGTCCGACCGCCAGGCGCTGATCGCGGCGCTCCGTGACGGCACGATCGAGTGCATCGCCACCGACCACGCGCCCCACCACCTGGACGAAAAGGAAGTTCCCTACGAGCAGGCGGCGATGGGCGTCACCGGCCTCGAGACCGCCTTCGCGGCGCTCCACACCGAGCTCGTGCTGCCCGGCGTGATCGACCTGGCGCTGCTGGTCGAGCGGCTGGCCGGCGGCGCCGCGCCCTTCGACGTCCCCCGCCCGACCCTCGCGGTCGGCTCGGAGGCCAACGTCGCCCTCTGCGATCTCGCCGCCGAGTGGACGGTCGGCGAGGACGGCTACGAGAGCCGCTCGTCGAACTCCTGGGCCGAGGGCCGCACGCTGACCGGCCGCGTCCTCGTCACCGTCGCCGCGGGCCAGGTCGCCTTCCGCCTTCGTTCATTCTCACTAGGAGTCGCCTGATGCCTGAACCTGCGTACCTACTGCTGGAGGACGGCCTTCGCTTCGACGGCGATCTCGTCGGCCATCCCGACGCGATCACCGGCGAGGTCGTCTTCAACACCGCGATGACCGGCTACCAGGAGGCGGTCACCGACCCCTCCTACGCGGGGCAGATCATCGTCTTCACCTACCCGCTGATCGGCAACTACGGGGTCTCCGGCGCGGCGATGGAGTCCGAAGCGGTGCAGGCCCGCGGGCTCGTCATGCGCGACGCCAAGAACCGCGAGGACGCCGCCACCGCCGAGGGCGGCTGGCTCGACTGGCTCGACATGACCGGCACGCCGGGGATCACCGGCATCGACACCCGCGCCCTGGTCCGCCACCTGCGCGATCGCGGCGCGATGCGCGGCGGCATCTTCCCGGCCTCGGTGCCCGAGGGAGAGGCGCGCGAACGGGTCGCCGCCGAGCCCTCGATGGTGGGCGCCGACCTCGCCCGCACGGTGACCCCGGCGGAAGTCACCCGCTTCGACGGCGAGGGCCCGCACGTGGTCGGCATCGACACCGGGATCAAGCTCTCGATCGTCCGCCAGCTGCGCGAGCACGGCGCCAAGCTGACCCTCGTCCCCTGCGATTGGACCCCCGAGCAGGTGCTGGCCGAGAACCCCGACATCGTCTTCCTCGCCAACGGCCCCGGCGACCCGGCGGCGCTCGATTATGTCGTCGACACGGTGCGCGGCCTGATCGGACAGAAGCCGGTCTTCGGCATCTGTCTCGGCCACCAGCTGCTCTGCCGGGCGGTCGGCCTCAAGACCTACAAGCTGCCCTTCGGACACCGCGGCGCCAACCACCCGGTGAAGGATCTCGCCAGCGGCCGCATCGACATCACCTCCCAGAACCACGGCTTCGCGGTCGAGGGCCCCGGCGGCGAGCCGAAGATCGAGGGCGACGAGCCGGTCCGCTGGGACACGGACTTCGGGGTCGCGGAGCTTTCGCAGCTGAATTTGTACGACCGAACGGTGGAGGGATTGATCTTGCGGGACGTGGCCGGAGCGACGGTGCAGTACCACCCAGAGGCGGGGCCGGGGCCGCACGACGCCCGCCATCTCTTCGAGCGGTTCCTCTCCCTCGCGGGAGAGGCCGTCTGATGCCGCGTAGAGACGACATCCAGAAGATCCTGCTGATCGGCTCCGGGCCGATCGTCATCGGCCAGGCCGCGGAGTTCGACTATTCCGGCGTGCAGGCCTGCAAGGTCCTGCTCGAGGAGGGCTACGAAGTCGTCCTCGTCAACTCGAACCCGGCGACGATCATGACCGACCCCGAGTTCGCCACCGCCACCTACATCGAGCCGCTGCTGCCCGGGCCGGTGACCAAGATCATCGAAAAGGAGCGCCCCGACGCGCTGCTGCCGACGCTCGGCGGCCAGACCGCGCTGAACCTGGCGATGGCGCTGGACGGAGACGGCACGCTGGAGCGGCTCGGGGTCGAGCTGATCGGCGCCAACGCCGAGGCGATCTCCAAGGCCGAGGACCGCGAGAAGTTCCGCGCGACGATGAAAGAGGCGGGGCTCCGCATCCCGTGGTCGATCACCGTGGAATCGGTCAAAGAGGTCGAGGACGGCCTCGCCTCCGGCGAAATCAGCCTGCCCGCGATCGTCCGCCCGGCCTTCACGATGGGCGGCCAGGGGGGAGGGGTCGGCAACACCGAGACCGAGCTGCGCCAGGTCGTCTCCGAGGGCCTCGCGGCGAGCCCGATCAACCAGGTGCTGGTCGAGGAGTCGGTGATCGGCTGGGGCGAGTTCGAGCTCGAGGTGATGCGCGATCGCAACGACAACGTGGTGATCATCTGCTCGATCGAGAACGTCGACCCGATGGGAGTCCACACCGGCGACTCGGTCACCGTCGCGCCCGCACAGACCTTGACCGACCCGCTCTACCAGGAGCTGCGCGACGCCGCGATCAAGGTGATCCGCGCGATCGGGGTCGAGACCGGCGGCTCCAACGTGCAGTTCGCGGTCGACCCGGAGACCGGCTCGGTCGTCGTGATCGAGATGAACCCGCGGGTCAGCCGCTCCTCGGCGCTGGCCTCGAAGGCGACCGGCTTCCCGATCGCCAAGATGGCGGCGAAACTGGCCGTCGGTTACGCCCTGGAGGAGATCCCCAACGACATCACCCGGGCGACGCCGGCCTCCTTCGAGCCGACGATCGATTACGTCGTCACCAAGATCCCGCGCTTCGCCTTCGAGAAGTTCCCGGGCGCCGAGGGCCGTCTCTCGACCTACATGCAGTCGGTCGGCGAGGCGATGTCGATCGGGCGGACCTTCCGCGAGTCCTTCGCCAAGGCGATGCGCTCGCGCGAGCTCGACTCGCGTCCCGACCTCCCCGCCGACGACGCCGAGCTGCTGGCGGCCCTCGCCGTGCCCACCGCGGAGCGCTTCGACCAGGTGCTGGAGGCGCTGCGGCGCGGCCTCGGGGTCGAGGCGGTCCACGAGTCGAGCCTGATCGACCGCTGGTTCCTGCGCGAGCTGGAGGCGCTCGCCCGCGAAGGCGACGGCACCGACGGCCTCGCCCGCACCTACAAGTCGGTCGACACCTGCGCCGCCGAGTTCGAGGCGGCCACGCCCTACTACTACTCCGCCCACGAGCGCCGCGGCGCCGACGGCGCCCCGCCCGCCTCCGAGATCCGCCGTGGCGACCGCGACTCGGTCGTCATCCTCGGCGCCGGCCCGAACCGGATCGGCCAGGGGATCGAGTTCGATTACTGCTGCGTGCACGCGGCGATGACCGCGCGTGAGCTCGGCCGTGACGCGGTGATGATCAACTGCAACCCGGAGACGGTCTCGACCGACTACGACACCTCCGACCGCCTCTACTTCGAGCCGCTGACCGCGGAGGACGTGCTCGCGGTGTGCGCGCAGGAGAAGCCGGAGGGCGTGATCGTCCAGTTCGGCGGCCAGACCCCGCTGAAGCTGGCGCGGACGCTGGAAGAGGCGGGCGTGCCGCTGCTCGGGACCCCGGTCGACGCGATCGACCTTGCCGAGGACCGGGGGCGCTTCGGCGCCCTGCTGCGCAAGCTGGGCATCGCCCACCCGCCCTACGGCACCGCCCACTCGGCCGAGGAAGCCGAGGAGATCGCCGCCCAGGTCGGCTTCCCGCTGCTGGTGCGGCCGAGCTACGTGCTCGGCGGCCGGGCGATGGAGATCTGCTACTCGACCGAGGACCTGCGCGCCTACCTCGACGTCCACGTCAAGGCCGACCAGGAGCACCCGCTGCTGCTCGACCGCTTCCTCGAGAACGCGATCGAGGTCGACGTCGACGCGCTCGCCGACGGCGAGTCGGCGCACGTCGCCGGGATCATGCAGCACGTCGAGGAGGCGGGCGTCCACTCCGGCGACTCGGCCTGCGTGATCCCGCCGCTGAGCCTCGGTGAGGAGATGCTCGACGAGATCCGCGCGACGACCGAGCGGTTGGCCCTGGAGCTGGGCGTGATCGGCCTGCTCAACGTCCAGTACGCGATCGCCGACGGCAAGCTCTACGTGATCGAGGCCAACCCGCGCGCCTCGCGCACGGTGCCCTTCGTCTCCAAGGCGATCGGGGTGCCGCTGGCGAAGGTCGCCGCGCGGCTGATGCTGGGGGAGAAGCTCGCCGACATGGACCTGCCCGACGCGCTGCCCGAGCACGTCAGCGTGAAGGAGGCGGTGATGCCGTTCGCCCGCTTCGCCGGCGCCGACTCGGTGCTCGGCCCGGAGATGAAGTCGACCGGCGAGGTGATGGGGATCGCCGCCGACTTCCCGACCGCCTTCGGCAAGTCGCAGGCCGCCGCCGGGGTGACCCTGCCGCGCGAGGGCACCGTCTTCATCACCGTCACCGACACCGACAAGGCCGCGGCCACGCAGCTGGCGGCGCGCCTCCACGACATCGGCTTCCAGGTCGTCGCCACCGGCGGCACGGCGATGGCGATCGAGCGCATGGGGGTGCCGGTACGGCGGATCAACAAACTGAACGAGGGCTCGCCGCACGTCCTCGACCTGATCCGCAAGCACGAATGCGACCTGGTGATCAACACCCCGAGCGGCTCCGGCGCGCGCGCCGACGGCTACGAGATCCGCACCGCGGCGGTCAAGCACGGGATCCCCTCGATCACGACGATGACCGCGGCGACGGCGGCGGTGCGGGCGATGGCCGCGGGGCGAGGGATCGACGACGAAGTCCGCTCGCTGCAGGAGATCCACGCGGCGGCGCGGGAGGCGGCGGGCCGGCCGTGACCGCCCCCTTCGGCCGCAGGCTCTGCGAGGTCGCCCGCAACCGCGACTCCGGCGGCTACCGGGTCGTCTCGGTGATCGACCGCGAGGGGCCCGAGCCGCAGGCGGGCCAGTTCTACATGCTCGCCGCGGCCACGGGTTGGGGCGCGCGCGAGGGCCGCGCCTTCCTGCCGCGGGCGATCTCGGTCGCCGAGACGCGGCCCGCGGCGGGCGGTGGCGTGCGGCTCGACTTCCTGCTCGACGCGGTCGGCCCGGGGACGGAGCGCCTCTGTGACCTGGGGGAGCGCGACGCGGTCTGGGTCACCGGCCCGCTCGGCAACTCCTTCGCCTCGCCGCGCGAGGTGTCGGCGGACGCCGCCGGGGCGGTCCTGGTCGGCGGCGGGGTGGGGGTCGCGCCGCTGGCGCTGCTGCGCCGCCGCTTCGCCGAGCGCGGCGTCCCGCACCGGGTCCTGCTCGGCTTCCGCGATCGCGCCCATACCGGCGGCCTCGACCTCTTCTGCGGCTCCTCAGGGGTTCTCTGCCCGGATGTGAGGTTGGCGACGGAGGATGGCCACGCGGGCGTCCAGGGGCGTGTGACGGACCTCCTGCTGCCGATCCTGGCCGGGGACGACGCGCGCTCCGGCGTCGTCTACTCCTGCGGGCCGCCGGCGATGCTGGAGGCGGTGCGGACCCTCTGCGCCGAGCACGGCGTCGCGGTCGAGCTGGCGCTCGAGTCGCCGATGGCCTGCGGCTTCGGCGCCTGCTTCGGCTGCGCGGTGCCGAAGCCCGGCGGCGGCTTCCTGCGCCTCTGCGTCGACGGCCCGGTCCTGCGCGGGGACGAGGTCGAGGGGGTGAGCCACGCGTATGCCTGAGCTCTGTGGGATCGAGCTGGCCCATCCGGTGATCAACGCGTCGGGGACCTACGACGCGATCGCCGCCCGCAAGGTCTTCGGCGACGCGCTGCTCGACGACTTCCCCTTCGCCGCCTTCGTCTCGAAGACGATCACGCCGGAGCCGCGCGCCGGCAACGCCCCGCGGCGGATCTGGGAGACGCCGAGCGGCATGCTCAACTCGATCGGGCTGCCGAACAAGGGCCTCGAGGGCTTCCTCGCCGAGGACCTGCCGCAGCTGCGGGAGCTGCCGGTGCCGCTGATCGTCTCGATCATGGCGACGACCCGCGAGGAGTTCGCGCGCTGCGTGGAGCGGGTGGCGGCGCGCCGCGAGGTGGCGGCGATCGAGCTGAACGTCTCCTGCCCGAACGTCCACTCGGGACTGATCGTCGGCGAGAACCCGAGCGAGACCGAGGCCCTGCTGCAGACGCTGCGGCCGCTGAGCGAGAAGCCGCTGATCGTGAAGCTGACGCCGAACGTCGCCGACCCGGCGGCGGTCGCCGCGGGGGCCGAGCGGGGCGGCGCCGACGCGGTGTCGCTGATCAACACGCTGAAGGGGACCGCGATCGATCCGGCGACCGGGGCGCCCGCGCTCGGCAACGGTTATGGCGGGCTCTCGGGGCCCGCGGTGCGGCCGGTCGCGCTCGAGCAGGTGCGCTCGGTGCGCGCCGCGGTCGGGCTGCCGATCGTCGGCATGGGGGGGATCGCGACCGGCGGCGACGCCGCCGAATTCCTCGCCCTCGGCGCCGCGGCGGTCGCGGTCGGGACCGAGAACTTCCGCGATCCGCGCGCCGGCTCCCGGGTCGCGGAGGAACTGGAGTCATCACTCCGCCCAGTGCGGATTTCCGAGCCGGCGCTGGACCTCGACTAGAGGTTGAGATGAATTTGGGCTCAAATGGGTGAGGACGCCTTGCGCACCCCCGACCCCCGGCTATACTCGCCGCCGCATGACGACCTCTTCCGTAAAGACCTCCCTCGCGGCCCCGGAAAGGTCCCTCGATCAGAGGATGGAGGCACTCAAGCGGGCCAACGACATCCGCACCGCCCGGGCCAAACTGAAGAAGGACCTGAAGGCCGGGCGCTCGAACATCCACGGCGTCTTGCTCGACCCGCCGGAGTACGTGATGACCGCCAAGGTCTTCGACATGCTCCTCGCGGTTCCCAAGTACGGACGCGTGAAGACCAATCGGATCCTCAACCAGTGCAGGATCTCGCCGTCGAAGACGATCGGCGGCCTGAGCGAGCGCCAGCGCACCGAGCTGGTCTCCCTGCTCCGTCGATAACTCGACCGATCCCTTCGGCAGTATCGGCGCCCCGATGAGCGCCAAGGTCTTCGTGATTACGGGCCCCTCAGGAGTGGGCAAGGGAACGCTGATCAAGCGGCTGCTCGAACGCGTGCCGGATCTCGCGCTCTCCGTCTCGGCGACGACGCGCTCGCCGCGCGAGGGCGAGCGCGACGGCGTCGATTACCACTTCCTCACTGAGGAGCAGTTCCAGGAACGGAAAGCCGCCAAAGACTTCCTCGAGTTCGCCAGCTACAGCGGCAACCACTACGGGACGCTGAACTCGGAGCTGGAGCGCTGCCTGGAGAAGGGCCGCTCGGTGGTGCTGGAGATCGAGGTCCAGGGCGCCCAGCAGGTGCGCCAGTCCAAACCCGACTCGGTCCAGATCTTCATCGCCCCGCCCGACCCGGCGGTCCTCCGCGAACGCCTCACCGGCCGCGGTACCGATTCCGCCGAGGCGATCGACAAACGCCTCAAGGTCGCCGAACAGGAGCTGGGCGCCCAAGACGACTTCGACCACCGCATCGTCAACGACGACCTCGATCAGGCCGCCGACGAGCTGGAGTCCATAGTCCGCACCGCCACCTGCGGGTGAGTTCGATCGCCGGGTTCGGCCCCGGCATGCCGTAGACTCCTTCGCCGAATGATCAAACCACGCGTAGACAAGCTTCTCGATCACTCCGACTCCCATTACGCCGCCGTTGTCGTGTCGGCGAAGCGGGCGCGGCAGATCAACAGCTACTTCCACAACCTCGGCGAGGGTGGCTTCGGCGAGTACCCGCCCCCGATGGTGGAGACGAACACCGAGGGCAACTACCTCACGATGTCGCTGGAAGAGCTGGCCGAGGGCAAACTCAAATACGAGTACCGCAGCTAGGCGCGTAGCGCCCGGCTCGCAAGGAGCTCCTATATGGCCCGGTTGCTGCTGGGTGTGAGCGGAGGGATAGCGGCATATAAGTCGCTTGAGCTCGCGCGCGCGGCGACCTTGGCCGGACACGGCGTCCGGGTCCTGATGACCCCGAACGCCCTCCGCTTCGTCGGCGCCGCCTCCTTCGAGGGGGTCGTCGGCGCGCCCGTGCTCACCTCCGAGTTCGAGCGCGACCCGATGCGCGGCGCCTTCCCCGGCGAACCGGGGGAGGCGGGGCACGACCCGATCGGCCACCTCGAGCTGGCCGCCAACTGCGATGCCTTTCTCGTCGCGCCCGCCTCGGCCAACACGGTTGCCAAGCTGGCGGGCGGCTTCGCCGACTCGATGCTGACCACCTCGTTCCTCGCCTGCACGGCGCCCCGCCTCGTCGCCCCGGCGATGAACGACCGCATGTACGCCGACGCGGCGACCCAGGCCAACCTGGCGGCGCTGCGCGAGCGCGGGGTGGAGGTGATCGAGCCCGACGAGGGTCTGCTCGCCTCGCGCGGCGAGCGCGGCCGCGGCCGGCTGCCCGATCCCGAGCGCCTGCTCGCCGCGGTCGAGGCCGCCGCCTCCTGGGAAGGCGCGCGCCCCTGGGACGGCCTCAGCGTCCTCGTCACCGCGGGCGGCACCCGCGAGCCGATCGACCCGGTCCGCTTCATCGGCAACCGCTCCAGCGGCCGGATGGGGATCGCGATCGCCGCCGCCGCCGCGAAGCGGGGGGCCTCGGTCACCTTGATCGCCGCCAACGTCGCCCTGCCCGCGCCGGCGGGCGTGCGCCGGATCGACGTCGAGACGACCGCCGACCTGGAGCGGGTCGCCCGCGAGGAGTTCCCCGCGTCCCAGATCCTGCTGATGGCCGCCGCCCCCGCCGACTTCCGCCCCGAGGCCGCCGCCGAGTCGAAGCTCAGCCGCGACGCGTCGCTCGACCTGAGCCTCAAGCCGACCGAGGACATCCTCGCCGGCCTCGTCGCGAACCGGGCGCCCGGCCAGACGATCGTCGGCTTCGCCGCCGAGCACGGTGGCGACGCGGTCGAGCGCGCCCGCGCCAAGCTCGCCCGCAAGGGCGCCGACCTAATTGTCCTCAACGACGTCTCCGACCCGACGATCGGCTTCGAGAGCACCGAGAACGCCGTCACCCTCGTCGCCGCCACCGACGAGGTCGAGATCCCGAAGGCCGCCAAGGACACCGTCGCCGAGGCGATCCTCGACCGCGTCGAGCAGTTGCGGGCCGGCGCGCAGGCCGCGAGCTAGAGCTGCACGGGGCGGGGGCGGCGCGGGAGGGATGGGGCCCCGCAAGCTGTCGCCCGGAAGGGACGGGGACCCGCAAGCTGTGTCGCCGGGGAGGGACGGGATCCCGCAAGCTGTCGCCCGGGTTACGGACGCGCCCCTCTCGCCACGGCCCGGGCAGGC
>CALCIA010000244.1 GCA_937907435.1 uncultured Actinomycetes bacterium | reverse complement strand
GGTCACAGCCTGCCAGGACCCCCATGAGGAGCCCAGGACCTCCCTCGGACGGCCGCAAGGATCGGGACCCCCGCCCGGACGGCCGCCCGGGTCACGCACCCCCGCACCCGCCTGTCCGCCGCGGAACCGTCACCTACCCGGCGCCCGCAGTCTCCGCCGATCCCCGCTCGGCCGCCGCTGGCGCGGCCCCCGCCCCCGCCGGTGCGGCCCCCGCCCCCGCCCCACCGTGCCCGAAGCGGACGTCGGGCAGGACGCGGTCGAGCCAGGGCGGCAGCCACCAGGCCCAGCGGCCGCTCAGGCGCAGGAAGACCGGCAGCAGGAGCAGGCGGACCAGGAACGCGTCGAGGAGGACCGCGATGCCGAGGATCATCCCCATCTCCTTTGGCGGCAGGGGGCCGGAGAGGGCGAAGGTGAAGAAGACCGCGACCATCACCGCGCCCGCGGCGAGGATCACGCGGCCCGAGTGGGCCAGGCCGTTCACCATCGCGTCCTTCGGGTCGCCGGAGGCCTCCCAGTGCTCGCGCGCCGAGGAGAGCAGGAAGACCGTGTAGTCCATCGCGATCGCGAAGATCATCGCGAAGAAGAAGACGGGTCCCCAGGCGTCGAGGAAGCCCTGCGGTTCGAAGCCGAGTGGGCCGGCGAGGTGGCCGTCCTGGAAGATCAGCACGGCGACGCCGAAGGCCGCGGCGGTGGAGAGCAGGTTCGCCAGGACGCCGATCGCCGCGACCAGGGGCGCCTGGAAGGCGAGCAGCAGGAGCAGGAAGCCGAGCCCCAGCACGACGCCGATGACCAGCGGCGTCTTCGCCGCGAGGGCCGCTTCGAGGTCGTGGTTTTCGGCCGACGGGCCGCCGACCAGGGCGCCCGCGGGCAGCGCGGCGCGCAGGCGGTCGATCGTCGCGCCGCTCGCCGCGGCCGAGGGCCCGCTCGTCGGGACGGCCTGCACCATGACCAGGCCTTCGCGCCCCGGCAGCGGCCTGCCGACCGCCGCGATCCCGACGTCCCCGCGCAGGCCCGCCACCGTCGCGCCGGCCGCCGCCCGCGGCGCCACCACCTGCAGGGTGCCCGGCGCGCCCGCGCCGAAGGCGGCGCTGACCTGCCGGTAGCCGACCCGCGACGGGTCGTTCTTCGGCACGACCTTGATCGAGGGCATGCCGGTCTTCATCCCCAGCACCGGCAGCGCCAGGCCGACCAGCACGACCAGGGCGAGGCCGCCGAAGGCGAACGGATGGCGCCAGAGGCGCTCGCCCCAGCGGGCGAAGCGCGGCGAGCGGTGCTCCCCGGAATGCGCCCAGGGCAGCGCCAGCTTGTCGACCCGCGGCCCGAGCTTGGCGAGCACGGCGGGGAGGAGGGTGAGCGTCGCCGCGAGGACGAAGAGCACCGAGATCATGATCCCGAGCGACATCGAGCGGAACGCCGGGCTCGGCACCAGCATCACCGCCGAGAGCGAGATCAGCACCGTGACGCCGGAGAAGAGGACCGCCTTGCCGGCGGTGTCCATCGTCTCGCCGACGGCTTCGTGGACCTCCTCGTGCTGCCCGAAGAGCGCGCCGCGGAAGCGCATGACGATGAAGAGCGCATAATCGATCCCCAGCGCCAAGGCAAACATCAGGGCGAAGTTCATCGCCCAGATCGAGATCGGCGAGATCAGCGTGCCGAGGTAGAGGACGCCGGCCGAGGCGACCAGGCCGACGATCGTCAGCAGCAGCGGCAGCCCGGCGGCGACCAGCGAGCCGAAGGCGAGGACGAGGATCGCGAGCGTCACCGGCCAGGAGAAGAGCTCGGACTTCATCATCGCTTCGCGGTTGGCTTCGTTGAAGTCCGACCACATGCCGGCCGCCCCGGTGAGGTTGGCCTCGACGCCCGGTGCGGCGACGGCGGCGACCTCGCCCTTCAGGTCGTTCGCCGCGGCCACCATCGCGTTGGGACCGGCGCCGGCGGTGCCGACGACGACCGCGGTGTGGCCGTCGCGGGACACCTGGCCGCTCGCGGCGGGCCCGATCACGCGGCCGACCTTCGGGTCCGCGGCAAGCACGCCGCCGACCCGCGCGACGGTGCGACGGAAGGCCGGGTCGGCCGCGGTCAGCGCGCTCGAGTGGACGGCGACCTGGATCGCGTACGCGCCGGCTCCGCCGAAGGCGCGGTCGGCGGCTTCGCGGACCTTCACCGACTCCGAGCCGTTGGCCTGCCAGCCCGCGCCGGAGAGTGCCGTCTCCACCCGCGGCGCGAAGATGCCGAGCCCGACCGCGACCAGCGCCCAGGTGACGAAGACGGCGCGCCGGTGCAGCGCGGCGAAGCGCCCCAGCCGGCCGACCGGGCCGAGCGCGCTCATCGCGGGCAGCCCCGCCGGAAGCCGAGGTGGCGCTGCAGGAGCCAGGAGCTCGGGCAGTTGCCGAAGGCGACGAAGACGAGCTGGTTGGCGCCGACGAAGGCGGTGAGCAGCAGGAACCAGGGACCGACCGTCGCCGCCAGCAGGGCGCTGAGCAGGGTCATCGTGCCCGCCAGGAGGAAGAGGGCCCGCTCGAGAGGCCATCCTCGCCGGCCCGTATCGGCGCCGTTCGTCGTGTCCACCGTGGCCATCGCGCTATCCTTTCTACGGAGTACAAGTTAACAACTTTACAGTTGTGGAAGCGAGACTAGCAGACACATGCAAAGCCCCCTGACCCCCGATGCCGCCGAGCTCATCGCCCGCCGGTTCCTGGCCCTCTCCGACCCGACGCGGCTGCGGATCGTCGACCTCCTGCGCACCCGCGAGGAGGCCTCGGTGCGCGAGTTGACCGAGGCCCTCGACACCTCCCAGCAGAACGTCTCCAAGCACCTCGCCACGCTGCACGCCGAGGGCTTCGTCTCGCGGCGCAAGCAGGGGACGAGCGTCATCTACGCGATCGCCGACCCGGCCGTCTTCGACCTCTGCGAGCAGGTGTGCGGCGGGATCGAAGCGCAGCTCTCGGCGCTCGGCGCCGCGCTCAAATCCTGACCGCCGTGCGGCGGAACGGCTGCGCACGGTGAGCCACCTGCCGCTCCTGATCCCGATCGGCGTCGCGATCGGGATCCTGCTCGGCTCGGTCGGCGGCGGCGGGTCGCTGGTCGCCGTGCCGGCCCTCGTCTACATCGGCGACCAGAGCGTGCGCGGCGCCCAGGCGGGTGCCCTGGTGGTGGTGATCGCCGCCTCGGCGATCGGCCTCGTCACCTACCTGCGCCGCGGCGACGTCCGCTGGCGCGCCGGCCTCGCCTTCGGCGCCGCGGCCGGCGTCAGCGCGCTGGCCGGCTCCCTGCTCAGCCGCCACCTCGACCCGAACGTGCTGCTGCTCGCCTTCGCGCCGGTGATGGTCGTCGGCGCGGTGGCGATGGTGGGGGAGCGCGGCCGCGCCGCCTCGACCTTCCGTCCCTGGCGCGAGGGCATCTTCCCGGGCCCGGTGGCGCGGGTCACGCTCTCCGGCCTCGGCACCGGCTGGCTGACCGGCCTCTTCGGCGTCGGCGGCGGCTTCGTCGTCGTCCCGGTGCTGGTCCTCGGGCTCGGCTTCGCGATGGGGGAGGCGGTCGGGACCAGCCTGCTCGTCATCATCATGGGCTCGCTCGTCGCGCTGGCCGAGCGCCTCGGCGCGGGGTCGATCGACTGGGCCGTGATCGCGCCCTTCGCCGTCGCGGCCGTGGTCGGCGTCCTGGTCGGCAGCGCGCTCGGCGAACGCCTCTCGATCCAGGCGCTGACCCGCTGGTTCGCCGTCCTGGTGGTCGCGACCGCTGCCTACACCGCGATCGAGGCCCTGATCGCGCTGACCTGACCCACGGCTCGCGGCGCGCGCCGTCGTATCAGGGGAACCCCGCACCGGGACTGCGGCGGCGCCCCGATGGCGGCGCGGCCGATCGGGCCGATGCTGCCGGTGTGGACACCGTCCCACGCAACGCGACGTCGCACCGGGTACCTGAGCCCATGGAGCCCGCGGCCCGTCCCCCCTACATAGAGGCGATGCTCGACCCCGCCTTCTACCCTCACGGCCCCGAGGCGGTCGACCTGCGCGAGACCCACATCTCCTGGGTCTTCCGCGTCGGCGAGTTCGCCTACAAGGTGAAGAAGCCGATCGTCCTGCCCTTCCTCGACTACGGCACCGCGGCGCGGCGCGGGGAGATGTGCAAGGAAGAGGTGCTGCTGAACCGGCGGCTGGCGCCGCGGCTCTACCGGCGGGTGGTCGCGATCGTGCCGCGCGGGGACGGCTTCGCGCTCGCCGACGCCGACGATCCCGGCGCGGTCGAGTACGCGGTGGAGATGGAGACGGTCGACGAGGAGCGCAGCCTCGAGGCCCTGCACGACGCGGGGATCCTCTCGGCCTCCGACGTCGAGGCGGTCGGGCGCCTGCTGGCCGGCTTCCACGCCGAGGCGCGGGTCGTCCACGGCCCCGAGGCCCTGCGCCGCGCGCTCGAACCGGTGACCGAGATCCTCGCCACGCTGCGCGAGGTCGGGACGGGCGCCGTCGATCCCCATCGTGTCCGCGCCGCGCGCGAGTTCACCGACGCCTTCCTCGTCCACCACCGGGCCCTGCTCGCGCAGCGCGCCGCCGCCGGCCGCATCCGTGACGGCCACGGGGACCTGCGCGCCGAGCACGCGATCGTCCCGCTCGGCGCCGCGCCCTACATATATGACTGCATCGAGTTCGACCCGCGCCTGCGCGAGATCGATGTCGCCGCCGACCTCGCCTTCCTCGTCATGGACCTGGTGCGCCTGGGGCGGCCGGAGTGCGCCCGGGACCTCGTCGTCACCTACCGGTGGGCGGGAGGGGACCCGGGCGGCGAGGACCTGATCGCCTTCTTCGCCGCCTACCGGGCCTGGGTGCGGGCGGCGGTCGCCTGCGAGCGCGCGGCGGAGCTGGGAGGGGACGACGACGCCCGCGCCGCCTCCGAGGCCGAGGCGAGGGAGCTCGTCGCCCTCGGCCATCGCTTTGCCTGGCAGGCCCGCGGCCCGTCGCTGCTGGTCGTTTGCGGCCTGGCCGCGAGCGGCAAGACGACCCTGGCCGAGCGCCTGGCGCGGATCAGCGGCCGTCCCCACATCTCCTCGGACCTGGTCCGCAAGGAGCGCGCGGGCCTGGCGCCCGGCGACCGCGGCGGGGCGCCCCTCTACACGCCCGCGGCCCGCGCCGAGATCTACCGCGACCTGGGACGCCGTGCCGCCGAGTGCCTGGGCCACCGCGAAGGCGCCATCGTCGACGCCACTTTCCACCGCGAGGCCGAGCGCTTCGCCTTCGAGGAGGGCCTTGGCGACGCGCTCTGCGTCCCCACCGTGATCGAGTGCAAGGCCCCGCCGGCCCTGCTCCTGCGCCGCGCCGAAGCTCGCGAAGCGGCGGGGGAGAGCGCCTCCGACGCCGGCCCCGCCGTCGTCCTGCGGCAGATCGGTGAGCACGACCCGCTGGAGGGCCGCTGGGCCCGCCACCGCCTCGCCCTGCGCACCGACATCCCGCTCGACCTCCAGGTCGCCGAGGTCGAATGCTTCCTCGACGACCCCCGCTGAGCACCCCCGCTACCCTGACCGCGTGGCCAAGTCAGCGACCACCGAGCCCCCTCCCGGCGGCGTCGTCCACGAGCTGCCCGCGGACCTGCAGGCCGAGCTGACCGCGAACGCCACGGCCCTGGCGGCCTGGAAGGACATCACCCCGCTGGCCCGCAACGAGTTCATCTGCTGGGTGGAGGACGCCAAACAAGAAGCCACCCGCGAACGCCGCATCCGCCGCACCCGCGAAGAGCTGGAGGAAGGCATGCGCCGCCCCTGCTGCTGGCCGGGTTGCAAGCACCGCGAGCGCAACGGGCGGTAGGGGGCGGACGAGTTCGCACTTATCCGCGCATATCGCGGATAACTGCGAACTCACCGGGAGGATGATCGGTCCGATGCGATGGCTGATCGGACACCGCGCCCGGATTCTCGCCGCGGTCGCCTTCGCCGCGATCGTCGTCGGCGGGGCGGCGCACCTGCTCGGCCACCCGGCCCTCGGCGACGCGATCTGGCGGACCGTCCTCGTCGTGCTTGCGGCCGAGCTGGCGGTCGAGGTGGCGTGGACGGTCGCGGTCGAGCACAACATGGGCGTCGACACGATCGCCCTGGTCGCGATGGCGGGCTCGCTGGCGCTCGGCGAACTGCTCGCGGGCGTCGTGATCGGCCTGATGTTCTCCGGCGGCCTGGCGCTCGAGGAACTCGCCTCGGCCCGGGCGCGGCGCGAGCTGACCGCGCTGGTCGAACGGGCGCCGAAGCGGGCGCGGATCCGCGCCGGGGGAGAGCTGCGGGACGTCCCCGTGGAGGAGGTCGAGGTCGGGGACATCGCCGTCGTGCGGACCGGCGAGCTGGTCCCGGTCGACGGGACGCTGGTCAGCGAGCAGGCGGTGATCGACACCAGCACGCTCACCGGCGAGCCGCTGCCGGTCACGGTCGGCCAGGGCATGCCGGTCCTCAGCGGCACCGCCAACGCCGGCACCCCGTTCGACGTGCGCGCCCGGCGCCCGGCGGCCGAATCCGCCTACGCGGCGCTGGTCCGGCTGGTCTCGCAGGCCGAGACGGAGCGCGCGCCGCTGGTGCGGATCGCCGACCGTTACGCCGGCTTCTTCCTCCCGGCCACGCTTCTCATCGCCGGGCTCGCCTGGGCGCTCAGCGGCGACGCGGTGCGGGGGCTCGCGGTGGTCGTCGTGGCGACGCCGTGCCCGCTGATCCTGGCCGCCCCGATCGCGCTCGTCTCCGGGCTCTCGCGCGCCGCCGGGGCGGGGGTGATCGTCAAGAGCACGGGCGCGATCGAGACCCTGGGCCAGGTCCGCACCGTCCTCTTCGACAAGACCGGAACGCTCACGGTCGGCACGCCGGAGGTGCGCGAGATCGTGCCCACGGGGAAGCTGGGACGCGCCGAGATCCTCGCCCTTGCCGCCTCGGTCGACAGCATGTCGGCCCACGTCCTCGGCAGCGCCCTGACCGAGGCCGCGCGCGAGGCCGACCTGGCGCTGAAGGAGCCGCGCGACGTCGAGGAGGACCCCGGCCAGGGCATCGCCGGGACCGTGGACGGGCAGCGCGTCGCGGTCGGCAGCCGCGATTACCTCGCCGGGCAGGGCGTCCCCCGCGCGCGGCTCGAGGCGGCGTCGCTCCTCGACGGCCACGGCTCGGGGGAGGCGCGCGTGATGGTCGGCGTCGACGACGACCTCGGCGGCGTGATCGTGATGGCCGACGACCTCCGTCCCGACGCCCGCGGCATCGTCGAACGCCTCCGCGCCGAGGGCGTGCGGCAGGTCGCGATGGTCTCCGGCGACCGCCGCTCGGTCGCCGAGCGGATCGGCCGCGAGATCGGCGTCGACCGCGTCTACTCCGAACAATCTCCGGAGGACAAGCTCGAGGTCATCAGGCGCCTCCACGGCGACCCCACGCGGGGTCCGGTGATGATGGTCGGCGACGGAGTCAACGACGCCCCGGCCCTCGCCATGGCCGACATCGGCATCGCAATGGGCGCCGGCGGCGCGACGGTGTCCTCCCAGACCGCCGACGCCGTGATCACCGTCGACCGCGTCGACCGCGTAGCCGACGCCATCCACGCCGGCCGCGGCGCCCTCCGCATCGCCCGCCAAAGCGTCGTCGTCGGCATGGGCCTGAGCCTCGCCGCAATGCTGGTCGCCGCCTTCGGCTACCTCCCACCCCTCACCGGTGCCCTGCTGCAAGAGGGCATCGACCTCGCCGTGATCCTCAACGCCCTCCGCGCACTGCGGGTGTGAGCGCCCGGTAGTCGGCCGACGATGGTACGGCAACAGTCGCTAAGGGGAACTCAGCCATAGAATGTGCCGATGCTCTTCGGCCTCCTCTCCGGCATCCGGAGCGCCCGGTCCCCGCTGATCGTCGGCTATGTCGTCCTGGCGTCACTGTGGATCCTGCTGTACCACCTCGTCCCGGAGTCCTCGACGAGCGCCCGCACCGACTACCCCGAGATCGACGGAATCCTGTCGATCCTCGGTCCCGTGGGCGCGGTCGCGGCGCTCTCGTTCGCCGCGTATCTCATCGGCGACCTCGTGGTCCGCGAGTCGGCTGAACTCTTCGGAGTGCGAGGGTGGCGTCTGATCGAGGAATCGACTTCAACCTCGCAGCAACTGCTTCGAAGGGTGATTTCGGTTTCACCTGACAACGAGATGGAGCTAATCGAAGATCTCGTCAGCCGCACGATGATCGGTGGCTCTCGGGGTATCGACCTCGACGATCTGCGCCAGCAGCTTGCAACGAGGATCTCGACGGGGCGACATCGTGGTCTTGGGGACTTCGATGTCGTGCATCCCAGTAGCCACGCTTCCGTCGATCGTTCCCTGGATCAACAGGTACGAGTCGAGGTCAAGGGGGGGAGAATCGAAGAGCGCATCCTCACCAAAAACCCCGAATTGTACGGCGAACTCTCCCGCCTTCGAGGAGAGGCTGAATTCAGATCAGGTCTCTTACCCGCCGTTGCCCTGCTTTACCTCGCCGTGGCGTTCCACGTGCCGTGGGCGTGGTCGGTGCTCGCGCTCATAGCCTTTGGAGTGGTGGTGTTCGAGTACCTGACCTTGATGGAGGTCGCCCGACTACGGGGTCGGGCACGCGGGATCGTTCTCGGAGCGGTGCTCGACGGCCTCGTCTCGACGCCCACGCTGGAGGCGATCGAACGGGAAAGCGAGGCGCTGCGCCGGGAAGCTCATGGGCCGGTGAGGTGAGTCGCGGGTCCGGCTCTACGGGCGGGAGTTTGCGGCGCCGGCGGCCGCCCGGGCGGGGGTCCGGGGGGCGGGCGGCCGTCCGAGGAGGGCCTGGGCTCCTCATGGGGGTCCTGGCAGGCTGTGACCCCCATGAGGAGC
>CALCIA010000243.1 GCA_937907435.1 uncultured Actinomycetes bacterium | reverse complement strand
GGGCTCCTCATGGGGGTCACAGCCTGCCAGGACCCCCATGAGGAGCCCAGGACCCCCCTCGGACGGCCGCCAGCCCCCCGGACCCCCGCCCAGGACACCCGCCAGCCGTCCAAAACCATTCACCCAGTCGCCGACGCCTCCACCGCGACAACCTCGAGGGTCACAGTCCGCCCGTTCGGCAGCTCGACCTCGACCCGCTCCTCCGGTGTGCGGCCCAACAGCGCCTGGCCGACCGGGGAGTTGGCGGAGACGTCGCCGGGCTCGGCGGGCTCGAAGCCGCCGGTGATCCGGTGCGTGCGCACCTTGCCCGACTTCAGGTTCTTGACGTCGACGACCGATCCGATCGCCACCACCCCGCGACCCGCGGACTCCTCGTCGATGATCTCCGCCGTGTCCAGGAGGGTCTCCAGCTGGCGGATCCGCGACGCGATGACCGCTTCCTCCTCCTTGATCTGCAGGTATTCATCGTTCTCGTAGGAGCCACCGAAGGCGTTGGCGTCCCGCAGGCGCTCGGTGAACTCCCCGTCGAGGCGTTGCCGCAATCGACCAAGCTCGGCCCGCAGCATCTCCTCGCCCTCAGGGGTGAGGATCACGCGCGAGACAGGACGCGGAGCGCGCAGGCGCTCCTCTTCGGGAGATATGGGTTGAGTGGCTGAGATCGACATGCCATCAGCATGCCCCCGAACCACCCGCGCGTCGATGGGCCTTTTGCCCCATTAGCCCGCGAGCGCCGGTCGGTCCATCGGGCCGTGCGCAGGAAAGCCGGCGCCTCAGGCGGCGAGGTCCCGAGGGACGGGAGGCCCCCGGGAGGTGCGTTCGCAGTAATCCGCGGATAGCGCGGAGAAGTGCGAACTCGACCGGGGGAGCCGTCGGGGAGCCGTCGCGGTCGCGGAGGCGTGTCGTCCCTCCCCGCGCGCGCCGGGGTGCCGCGCCCACCCCGCCCCTTGTCGGGTGTCCCCGGCATCGTGATCCGGGTGGGCCGGCGCCGGTCGATACCGTGAGGGCCGATGAGCTCGACCCCGGTCCGCAGCGAGGCGATGCCCAGCGGCAGGCCGCTGGGCGCGCGGCTCGAGCGGGTCTACGAGACGCTGCTGCGGCGCAACCCGGGCGAGGAGGAGTTCCTGCGCGCCGTGCGCGAGGTGCTCGAGGTGGTCGAACCGGTGGTCGAGCGGCGGCCCGAGTACGTCGAGGCCGGGCTGCTGGAGCGGATCTGCGAGCCGGAGCGGCAGATCATCTTCCGCGTCCCCTGGAGCGACGACCGCGGCGAGGTCCACGTCAACCGCGGCTACCGGGTCGAGTTCAGCAGCGCCCTCGGTCCCTACAAGGGCGGCCTGCGCTTCGACGCCTCGGTCAACGCCAGCATCGTCAAGTTCCTCGCCTTCGAGCAGGTCTTCAAGAACGCGCTCACCGGGATGCCGATCGGCGGCGGCAAGGGCGGCTCGGACTTCGACCCCAAGGGGCGCTCCGACGCCGAGGTGATGCGCTTCTGCCAGTCCTTCATGACCGAGCTGCACCGCCACATCGGCGACCGCACCGACGTCCCGGCCGGCGACATCGGCGTCGGCCAGCGTGAGCTCGGTTACCTCTTCGGCCAGTACAAGCGGCTCACCAACCGTTACGAGTCGGGCGTGCTCACCGGCAAGGGCATCTCCTGGGGCGGCGCCCAGGTGCGGCGCGAGGCGACCGGCTATGGCTGCGCCTACTTTGTCGAGGAGATGCTGCGGACGCGCGGCACGAGCCTCGCGGGCCGTGAGGTGGTCGTCTCCGGCTCCGGCAACGTCGCGATCTACGCGGTCGAGAAGGTTGCCCAGCTCGGCGGCAAGGTCGTCGCCTGCTCGGACTCCGAGGGCGTCGTCCACGACCCCGCCGGGATCGACGTCGAGCTGCTCAAGCAGGTCAAGGAGGTGGAGCGGGCGCGCCTCACCGCCTACGCGGAGCGCCGCGGGCCCACCGCCACCCACCGTCCCGGCGGCGACATCTGGGCGATCCCCTGCACGGTGGCGCTGCCCTGCGCGACCCAGAACGAGCTCGACGGCAAGGACGCCGCGAAGCTCGTCCGCTCAGGCGTCGTGGCGGTGGCCGAGGGCGCCAACATGCCCTGCACCGCGGCCGCCGTCCAGACGTTCCAGGAGGCCGACGTCGCCTTCGCGCCCGGCAAGGCGGCAAACGCCGGCGGCGTCGCCACGAGCGCCCTGGAGATGCAGCAGAACGCCTCCCGCGACTCCTGGACCTTCGAGTACACCGAGGAGCGCCTGGTCGAGATCATGCGCGAGATCCACGCCGCCTGCCACGACACCGCCGCCGCCTACGGCGCCCCCGGCAACTACGTCCTCGGCGCCAACATCGCCGGCCTGACCCGGGTCGCCGACGCGATGCTCGCCCTCGGCCTCGTCTGAGGCTAGGACCAGTGCGCGTAGACGCGCGTCTTGGCCTCCTCCTCGCTGAGCGCGGCGATCTCGTCGGGGCTCATGTGCAGCTCGCCCGCGAGCACGCGGATGACCCACGCATCGTGCTCGACGACCTCCTCTTCGTCGAGCGCGACCGGTCGGTCGACCGGTTCGCCGGCCTCGATGGCCGCCCAGAAGTCCGCTCGCGAGGCCTCGAGCTGGTCGCGCAGGACGGCGCCGAACCGGCCCGCGCCGATCGACTTGCCCCGATCGTGGGAGATGTGGGTCTGGAGCAGGCGACCGTCGGGCAGGAGCTTCTCGAAGAAGAGGTGGCGCTGACGGCGGCCGCCACGCTCACCGGTGGGGATCTGGCGCCATCCGTCGGCGGCGAGGAACTTCTCGACATCGCCCCAGGTGGGCGACGCCGGGGTCACGCGGGCGCTGAAGCGCCGGTCCCGGGATCCGGCGCCGACGGGACGAAGAGCGCCCGGCGCTCGGCGGGATCGGTGATCGCGAACTTGAGGACCCAGGGGAGCTCGCCGCGTCGATCGGTCTGCAGGTAGAAGTCGAGCCGATCGAGGAAGTCCTGAGCCTGGTCCTCGACCAGCTCGACCAGCTCGTCGAGGGCCTCGTCGAGGGTCGCCCCGCCCGCGACCTGCTTCAGCTCCGGCACGCGGATCACGAATTCGCCGTCAGTGGCGCTGACGCGGGGGTGGAACTCCAGGACCTCGAGAAGCGCCCCCAGGTCGGCGAGGGAGACCAGCACCGCCTGCTCCTTGCCCCGGTGCCGATCGATCAGCTGCACGCGATGCTCATGGACGGCCCGGTCCATCAACTCGGAGAACCTTGCCTTTGCCTGCGCGAAGGCGGTGGACTGGAGGACTGGCGTCGCGGCGTCGCTCACGGGGGGCAACGCTAGTCCAAATGGTCAATCAGGTCAAGTTGGTCAATCCCGACCCTTGCCGCCGCCGGCGAGGGCCAGGAACTCCTGTCGGGTGCGGGGGTCCTCGCGCAGGGCGCCGCGGAGGGCGGAGGTGACGGTGGTGGCGCCGAACTTCTGGACGCCGCGCAGGGACATGCAGAGGTGCTCGGCCTCGATCACGACGCCGACGCCTTTCGGGCGCAGCTCCTCCTCGAGCCAGTCGGCGACCTGGGTGGTGAGGCGCTCCTGAACCTGGAGGTCACGGGCGAACATCTCGACCACGCGGGCGAGCTTGGAGATCCCGACGATCCGCTCGCCGGGCAGGTAGCCGACGTGGGCGACGCCGTAAAAGGGCAGGACGTGGTGCATGCAGAGCGAGTGGAAGGGGATCGCCCGCACCAGGACCAGCTCGTCGTAGCCGTCCTCGTTGGCGAAGGTGGTGGCGCGGAAGGGGCGCGGGGTGAGGAGTTCGACGTAGGCGTCGACCATCCGCCGCGGCGTCTCGGCCAGCCCCTCGCGGTCGAGGTCCGCGCCCAGCGCGGTCAGCATCTCCGCCGCGGCGCGTTCCGCCGCTTCGCGATCGACGCCGGGCTGCGGCGCGGCGCCGCTCTGGCCGTTCCACGAGCTGGTCGTGAGTTCGTGGGTCGAATGGGCCATCGGGTCGTTTGCGACCCGCCGGCGCGATTTCTTACCTCGGCGCCCGAACTTCGTCGGCGCCGAGGAGATCGCGCAGGCTGCGGTACTCCTCGGCGCAGGCGGGGCAGCCGGCGAGATGGGCGCGCATCCCCGGCACCAGGTCGTCGACCTCGCGCCGGGCCAGCTCCAGCTCCACGTAGCGGTCGAGCTCGGCAAAGCACTCATCGCAGCCGAGCTCGGGGACGCCGGGCCCGAGCAGCGCGTCCAGCAGGGCGCCGTCGCCCCGCCGACGTCCGGTCGGCTCGCTCATCGCTCCTCCTTTCGGTCGAGGTAGAGGTCCAGCTCGAAGCCGCGCTCGGCGAGCGCCGCGCGCAGCTTGCGGCGGGCGTCGTGGAGGTTCTTGTAGATCGCGCCGCGGTTGCTGTGAAGCCGCTCGGCGAGGACGTCGATCGGCACGTCGTTGAGGGCGATCGCGACCAGCACCTCGCGCTGGCGGGCGCCGAGCGAGCGCTCGATCTCCTCGCCGATCGCGGCGAACAGCTCGCGGTCCTCGGCGCCCCGCTCGGCCCGGGCGGCCCCCGCGAACGTCGCCCAGGCCTCCTCCTCGAGCGGGATCTCCTTCCCTTGCCAGGCCCGCCGGCGCACCTTCACGCCCGCCTCCAGCAGCGCGAACTTGTAGGCCCAGGTGGTGAAGCGGCTCTCGCCGCGGAAGTCGTCGAGCTTGGCGAGGATCGCCAGCAGCGCGTCGTCGGCGGTCTGGCAGGCGAGCTCCTCGTGGTCGCCCGGGCGGAGGTGGGACAGCGATTCGCGCCGCCGGCCGATCTCGAACCGCGCCGCGCGCAGCAGCAGTTCGTGGAGCTCGCCGAGCGCCGCCTCGCGCTCGGCCCCGTCGGCGCGCAGGCGGGCCAACCAGAGCGCGGAGCTCTCGTCGGGCGCTTGGCCGGCGGTCTCGGTGGGGATCGTCATCGTCGCCTGTGCCACGCATTCTTAGCGACCGCGGCGCGGCGATCCTTACCCGAGGTAAGACCGGGGCGGGACCGATCGCAGACGGAGGCACAACCGCACACCACGACGGGAGGTCTCGAATGTCCACCGCCGCAACCCTCGACCCGCGCTCCGCCCGGGTCTCGCCCAGCTTCACCGAACGCCTCCGCAGCGATCCGGCCTTCCAGGCCTTCACGATCATGCGGATCGCCTTCACCGTCGCGCCGATCCTCTTCGGCCTCGACAAGTTCTTCAACCTGATGGTCGATTGGGAGGGCTATCTGGCGCCCTGGATCGACGACATCATCCCCGGCAGCGCCTCCACCGCGATGCACCTGGTCGGCGTCGTCGAGATCCTCGCCGGGATCTTCGTCGCCCTGAAGCCGCGCTACGGCGCCTACGTCGTCGCCGCCTGGCTGGCCGGGATCATCGTCGACCTCCTCACCTACTCCGGCTACTACGACGTCGCCCTGCGTGACTTCGGGTTGCTGCTCGGGGCCCTCACCCTGGCCCGCCTGGCGAGCATCTACGACCCGCCCGGCCTGCGCCTGTCCCGTGGCACCGTCCTCACCGTGCTCGCGGTCGGGACGCTGGGCGCGGCGACCGTCGGGGCGACCGCCTCGGCGCCCACGGCGAGCGCGGCCGACGCGATGCCCGGCCACGCGATGGCCATGCCCGGCCACTCGATGAGCGCCGGGAAGGCGATGACCACGCCGAAGGCGCTGGCGCTGCACGACGCGATGCGGGACCTCTGGCAGGCCCACGGCACCTGGACCGAGCGGGCGATCGTCGACTACGTGGGCGGACTGCCCGACGCGGAAGCCGCGATCGCGCGCCTGCTGGAGAACCAGACGGAAATCGGCGACGCCGTGAAGCCCTTCTACGGCGCCAAGGGCGGCGCCGAGCTGACCAAGCTCCTGAAGGCGCACATCAATGCGGCGGTGACGCTGCTGGTGGCGGCGAAATCAGGCGACGCGCCGGCGACCGCCAAGGCGAAAGCCGCCTTCTACGCCAACGGCGACGAAGTCGCGGCGTTCCTGCACGGCGCCAACCCACGGCAGTGGTCGCTGAAGGCGATGCGGACGATGATGCGCGTCCACCTCGACCAGGTCGTCGGCCTCGCCGTCGACCAGCTCGAAGGCCGCTACGGCGCCGCGATCGACCTCTACGGCCACTACATCGACCACCTGCTCGACATGGCCGACATGCTGAGCAACGGCATCGTCCACCAGTTCCCCGCCCGCTTCCGCTGAGCCAACGCGGCCGGTGGCGGCCGGCGCCGGGGAAGGGACGGGGGGCCGCAAGCTGGCGCCCGGGAGGGATGGGGGCCCGCAGGCTGTCGCCCGGGGGCCCGCCCCTCTCGCCACGGCCCGGGCAGGCTGTGGCCGTGGCGAGAGGGGCGGGTATGCGGAAGGTGTGGAGGGACACCGGCGGGAGGGTGACGAGGGGGCGACGGGAGTGGCACGGAACCGTGACGGGAGTCAGACCCCGTCACGGAGATGTCGGGAACTCCACGCTTCCTTCCGTGTTGTCCAACACCGACCTACGCGCTGCGTGGATT
>CALCIA010000242.1 GCA_937907435.1 uncultured Actinomycetes bacterium | reverse complement strand
TGAACCCTTCCGGGCGCCAGCTTGCGGGTCCCCGTCCCTTCCGGGGCGACAGCTTGCGGGGCCTGAACCCTCCCCGCCCACCCGCCGGCCCCGAGCCGGCGAAGCCGACCGCTAACCCACCGGCGCTCGCTCGAACCTCGTCGAGCGGAGGACGATGCGGGTCTCGGTGGCGGCGGCGCCGGCGTCGCGGCGGATCGCGCGGACGGTGTCGTTGAGGTCGTCGGCGTCGCGGCAGGCGACCCGGAGCTGGAAGTCGTAGCGGCCGGTCAGGAAGGCGATTTCGCGGACCGAGTCGAGGCGGCCGACGCGGCGCTCGAACTCGCCCGAGTCGGTGGTGGGGAGGAGGCGGACGTCGATGAAGGCGTCGAGGTCGCGGCCGACGCCGGCCGGGTCGATCCGCGCCGAGTAGCCGGTGATCACGCGGTCGCGCTCGAGCCGGCGCACGCGGTCGGCGGCGCCGTGCGGACTGAGGCCCACCGATTCGCCGATCGCGGCGAAGGAAGCCCTTCCGTTTGTGGCGAGGATGCTGAGGATTCTGTCGTCGATCTCGTCCATCGCTGTGGAATCGTGGAGGTTAGGTCACAAAGCTTGCCGAAGCTAGGGCCGATCCGCAATATCGCTGGGATCCTCACAGACTGAAGAAGGAGAAGGCGATGAAGATCGGCGTGCCGAGCGAGGTGAAGGTCGAGGAGTACCGGGTGGCGATGACGCCCGCCGGGGTGCGGGAGCTGACCGAGCACGGCCACGAGGTCGTGGTCCAGGCCGACGCGGGTCGCGGCTCCGGCATCGTCGATGCCGAGTACGTCGCCCAGGGCGCCTCGATCGCGCCCGACGCGGCCGCCGTCTTCGCCGCCGCGGACATGATCGTCAAGGTCAAGGAGCCCCAGCCGCCCGAGGTGGCGATGCTGGAGGACCGCCACGTCCTCTTCACCTACCTGCACCTCGCCCCCGACGCCGACCTCACCCAGGGCCTGATCGACTCCGGCGCCACCTGCATTGCCTACGAGACCGTCACCGACGCCGCCGGGCGGCTGCCGCTGCTGGCGCCGATGAGCGAGGTCGCGGGGCGCCTGGCGACCCAGGCGGGCGCCTTTATGCTGGGACGCCCGGCGGGCGGCTCCGGCGTCCTGCTCGGCGGCGTGCCCGGCGTCGCGGCGGGCAAGGTGCTGGTGATCGGCGGCGGCATGGTCGGCGCCAACGCGGCGCGGATGGCCGTCGGCCTCGGTGCCGACGTGACCGTCCTCGACAAGTCGATCGACCGCCTGCGCGAGCTCGACGAGATCTTCGCCGGCACCATCCGGACCGGCTACGCGAGCGTCCTCGAGGTCGAGACCCGCCTCGCCGAGGCCGACCTGGTGATCGGCGCCGTCCTCGTCAAGGGCGCGAAGGCCCCGCACGTCGTCACCCGCGAGCAGCTGAAGCTGATGAAGCCGCGCTCGGTGCTGGTCGACGTCGCGATCGACCAGGGCGGCTGCTTCGAGACCTCCCACCCGACCACCCACACCGACCCGGTCTACGAGGTCGATGAGATCAGCCACTACTGCGTCGCCAACATGCCCGGCGCGGTGCCGATCACCTCGACCCGCGCGCTCACCAATGCGACGCTCCCTTATGTAGTGCGCCTGGCCCACGGGGTGGAGGACGCGCTGCGCGGCGACCCC
Source organism: uncultured Actinomycetes bacterium (assembly GCA_937907435.1). Lineage (GTDB taxonomy): Bacteria > Actinomycetota > Thermoleophilia > Solirubrobacterales > 70-9 > VAYN01. The sequence continues at coordinate 4,835 of CALCIA010000242.1, read as the reverse complement.
GGCCTCCTCGGCGGGCTCAGCGTCCGCGCCGGGCGGCTCACCGACGCCGCCGTCGCCCGCGACCAGGGCCGCGAGTGGACGCGCCCCGAGGAGGCGCTCGCCGAGGCCGTCACGGCCTGAGCGGGCGTCGCGGTCTGAGGGTCCTCAGCGGACCCTCGGTCCGCCCGGCCGCAGGTGGTTGCGGGCGCGGAGGGCGAGGTCGATCGTCGCCATCGCTTCGCTTTCCGCGAGGTCCAGCCCGAGCAGGCGCTCGAGCCGCGCGAGCCGCGCGTAGAGCGCCTGCCGGTTGAGGTTCAGGGCGCGGGCGGTCGCGGTCTTGCGGCCGCCGTTGGCGCAGAAGGCCTCGAGCGTCGGCAGCAGCCGCTGCTTGCGACCTTCGTCGTGGGCAATGACCGGCCCGAGGACCCGCTCGACGTAACGGTGCAGGTCCTCGCTTTCGCCGAGGCGCCAGAGCAGGCGCTCCAGCGGGACGGTGGTCGCGTCGAGCCAGCTGCCGTGGCGCAGCTCGCCCGCCACCGCCGTCGCCTCGATCGCGTCGCGGAAGCCGTCGCCGACCGTCTCCCACGAGCAGGCGGCACCGACCGCGACGGCGGGGTCGCCGCCCACCCGGCGGGCGGCGCGGCCGAGGGCGGCGGCGGCTCCGTCGGCGAGCCGCGTCCGGTCCTCCACGTCGCGGAGGGCGAGCAGCAGGAGGAGGACGTCGGCGTCGACCGGGTGCAGGCCGATCAGGCGCGGCACGCCGAGCGGGGCCAGCTCACTCTCCAAGTCGCGGAGCGCGCCGGTCCAGGAAAGGCCGCCCGCGGCCGACTCGGCGCCGGGCTCGCCGGACCCGAAGGCCAGCCGGGAGACCACCGGCAACAGGCTCACACCGCGGTCGAGGAAGCCCATGTCGCCGGCCCGGGCGGCGGCCACCCGCGGGGTGATGCGGCGGTCGGCGAGCCGGGCCAGCAGCTCACCGCGCCCGAGCGCCAGCAGCTCGTCCTCCTGGCGCGAGCGCAGCAGCGCGAGGGAGACGATGTCGGCGGCCTGCTCGACCGCGAGCTGGGCGAAGGCGTCGAAGGGCGCCTCGCGGGGCAGGGCGACGAGTTCTCCTGGTGGTCGCCCGCCCGCCGACGCCACCGCGCCGGAGACGCCGATCGTCCCCGCCCGCCCGCGCGCCTCCCCCCACGCGTCGAGCGCGTCCTCGGTCGCGGTCCCCTGCGGCGAGGCGTGGGCGAGGAGCCGGCCGTCGTGGGTCTGAAGGAAGACCGGGTTGGCGAGCTCCTCGGCGAGGATCGCGAGCACCTCCGGCACGCCTTCGCCCGACACCATCGCCGCGGTGAAGCGACGTCGCAGGGCGTCGCCGCGGCGCAGCAGCTCGTAGTCGCGGTTGACGATCTCGGTGTGGATCGCCTCGGTGACGGTCACGAACCGCACCGTCGAGTGCAGCTCGACCAGCGGCAGCCCGCGGTCCTCGGCGGCCCGCACCAGGCCCTCCGGAAGCCGGTCGAGGAAGCTCGTCCCCAGCTCGACCACCAGCCCGGCGACGTCGCGCGAGGCGAGGTCGGCGACGAAGCGCCGCTGGCTCCGGGCGCCGCCGATCCCCATCCCGGTGGTCAGCAGCAGCTCGCCGCCGCGCAGGAGCGAGGCGATGTCCGGCGCCTCGCCGGCGTGGACCCAGCGGATCGGCCGGTCGAGCGAGTCGGCGCCGGCGACGACCTCGGGCAGCCCGCGCCGCAGGACCGGCAGCTCCAGCGCCTTCGCGACCGTCATCTCACGGCTCTCCGCCATCCCCTGAGACTAGACAATCAGTATGGGTTCTTCTGTCTTTTGACGACGGTCTGCCTGGTTGTCGGGGGGCGAGGTCGAGTCCAACATGGGGGAGGTGACCACGTCCCCAGGCAATCTGCTGCTCCACTTCACCCCGAACGGCGCCTACGGGCCGGGCGGCAAGGAGCTGCTGGTGCTCGACCGCGGCGAGGGCGCCCACGTCTTCGACACCGCCGGCCGCCGCTACGTCGACGGCCTCTCCAGCCTCTTCTGCGCCCAGATCGGTTATGGCTACGCCGAGGAGATGACGGCGGCCGCCGCCGAGCAGCTGTCGCGCCTGCCCTTCAACACCAACTGGGCGACCGCGCACCCGGCGGCGATCGAGCTCGCCGCGGCCCTGGTCGAGCGCGCGCCGGAGGGGATCGAGGCGGCCTTCTTCACCAGCGGCGGGTCCGAGTCGGTCGAGACGGCCTGGAAGCTCGCCCGCCAGTACCACCTCGGCAACGGCGAACCGCAGCGGACCAAGGCCATCGCCCGCGACATCGCCTACCACGGCGTCACCCTGGGGGCCCTCTCCTTCACCGGCGTGCCGCGCTTCAAGGAGCCGTTCGGCCGCCCGGCGATCGAGACCCGCCACGTCTCCAACACCAACCGGTTCCGCTCGCCGCTGCAGGGCGAGGCGCTGACCGCGGCGCTCCTGGAGGAGCTCGAGGCGGCGATCCAGGAGGAGGGGCCCGACGAGGTGGCGATCGTGATCGCCGAGCCGATCCAGAACGCCGGTGGCTGCCTCGTCCCGCCGCCTGGCTACTGGGCGGGGCTGCGCCAGATCTGCGATCGCCACGGCATCCTGCTGGTCGCCGACGAGGTGATCTCGGGGTGCGGTCGCCTCGGCGAGTGGTTCGCGGTCGAGCGCTATGGCGGCCGGCCCGACCTGATCACGATCGCCAAGGGGATCACCTCCGCCTACGCGCCGATGGGCGCGGTGATGGTCGGCGACCGCGTCGCCGCCGCGCTGCGCGAGCCCGGCGTGACCCTGCTGCACGGGATCACCTTCGGCGGCCACCCGCTCGCCGCCGCGATCGCCCTGCGCAACATCGAGATCTTCGAGCGCGACGGGGTGCTGGAGAACGTCCGCGCCCGCGAGCCCTACCTGCGCCGCCGCCTCACCGAAGAGGTGCTGCCGCTGCCGCTGGTCGGCGACGTCCGCGGCGACGGCTTCTTCTTCGCCGCCGAGCTGACCCCCGACGGCGGCGAGGGCCGCTTCGCGCCCGAGGACGTCACCCGGTTGGTGAAGGAGATCGTGCCGCGCCTGCTGCTCGAGCACGGTCTGATCGCCCGCGCCGACGACCGTGGTGATCCGGTGCTGCAGATCGCGCCGCCGCTGATCGCCGACGAGGCCCTGCTCGACGAGGTGGTGGAGGCGATGCGCGACACGCTCGCCGCCGCCGGCGAGGAGATCGAGGTCGCCGAACCAATTTCAAGCACGTGATGACCAAGCCCGATTCGAAGGAGAAGCACCGATGACCACCAGCACCGCGACCGCCGTCGCCGACCTGAAGAACCTCGTCGCCGGCGAGTGGGTGAGCGTCGGCTCCGGCGAGTGGCTCGACGACGTCGACCCGGCCACCGGCGATGTCGTCGCCCGCGTCCCGCTCTCCGCCGCGGCCGACATCGACGCCGCGGTGCGGGCCGCCCGCGCGGCGCTGCCGGGTTGGCGCGCCACCTCGCCGATCGTCCGCGCCCGCGCCCTGATGGCCCTGCGCGACACGCTTGTCGCCCACCGCGCGGAGATCGCCGAGCTGGTCACGATCGACATGGGGAAGACGCTCGCCGACGCCAACGCGGAGGTCGGCCGGGGGATCGAGTCGGTCGAGGCCGCGATCGCGGTCCCGCACCTGCTGAAGGGCGAGAACCTGGAGGGCGTCGCGCGCGGCCTCGACGTCGAGATGGTCCGCCAGCCGGTCGGCGTGGTCGCCGCGATCACCCCGTTCAACTTCCCGGCGATGATCCCGCTCTGGTTCCTGCCCTACGCGATCGGCTGCGGCAACACCTTCATCCTCAAGCCCTCCGAGCAGGACCCGCGGCCCTCGCAGCGGATGGCCGAGCTGATCGCCGGGGTCGAGGAGATCCCGGCGGGGGTGGTGAACCTGGTCCACGGCTCGCGCGGCGCGGTCGAGGCGCTGCTCGACCATCCGGGCGTGGACGCCGTCTCCTTCGTCGGCTCGGCCGCCACGGCGCGGATCATCGCCTCGCGCTCGGCTCAGTCCGGCAAGCGCGTGCAGGCGCTCGGCGGCGCCAAGAACTCGATGGTGATCATGCCCGACGCCGACCCGAAGCTGACCAGCTCCGGCGTGATGGGCTCGTCCTTCGGCGCCGCCGGCCAGCGCTGCCTCGCCGGTTCGGTGGCGATCCTCGTCGGCACCGAGGAGGAGCAGGACCGCAGCCTCCGCCTGCTGGTCGAGGCGGCCGACGGCCTCCGCGTCGGTCCCGGCATCGACAGCGATACCGACGTCTGCCCGCTGGTCTCGGTGGCGGCGCGCGAACGGGTCGAGGGCGAGATCGAGGCGGCCCTGGCCGAGGGCGCCGAGCTGGCCCGGGACGGGCGCGGGGACGGCGGCGCCGGCGGTGCCGAGCTCGGGCCGACGATCCTCGACGGCCTCTCGGAGGACTCCCGCGCCCTGCGCGAGGAGCTCTTCGGCCCGGTCCTGGCGGTGAAGCGCGTCCCCGACCTCGCCGCCGCGATCGAGTGGAGCAACGCCGGCCGTTATGGCAACTCGGCGATCATCTTCACCGAGTCGGGCGGCGCCGCACGCGAGTTCCGCTATTCGATCGAGGCGGGCATGGTCGGCGTCAACGTCGGCGTCGCCGCCCCGATCTCCTGGTTCCCCTTCTCCGGCTGGAAGGACTCGATCGACGGCGACCTGCACGCCAATGGCAACGACGCGATCGAGTTCTACACGCGCAAGAAGGTGGTCACGTCGCGCTGGGCGTAGGGACGGGCGGGGCCCGTGGCGCTTGCGGCCGTCCGAGGAAGGTCCTGGGCTCCTCATGGGGGTCCTGGCAGGCTGTGACCCCCATGAGGAGCC
>CALCIA010000241.1 GCA_937907435.1 uncultured Actinomycetes bacterium | reverse complement strand
TGGCGAGAGGGGCGGGTCCCTAACCCGGGCGCCAGCTTGCGGGGCCTGGACCCTCCCGGGCGCCGGCCTGCGGGGCATGAACCCTTTCCGGGCGACAGCTTGCGGGGCCCCGTCCCTCCCCCGTCCCCGAAAGCGCTGGCTCGACCTACGCCCAGGTCTCCCGCCGCACCGAGCCGTCGGCGCCGAAGACGACGTGGACGGCGTCGAGGGTCGGGTCGGTCTCCGGGAAGTCGGTGCGCAGGTGGGGGCCGCGCGACTCCTTGCGCTCCAGCGCGGCCAGGGCGATCGCTTTCGCCAGGGGGTAGGGATCGGGGATCAGGGCCGCCAGGTCGGTTGGGTTGCGCAGGGGGCCGGCGCGGCGCCAGACGGCGTCGCGGGTCTCGTCGGTCGGCGGGTCGAAGCGCCAGTCGGGCTCGGCGGGGCGGGTCTCCTCGGGCTCGGTGAGGGCCGCTCGCGCCGCGCGGCCGCCGAAGACGAAGCACTCGCTGAGCGAGTTGGAGGCGAGGCGGTTGGCGCCGTGGAGGCCGGTGCAGGAGCACTCGCCGACGGCGTAGAGGCCGGGCAGGGAGGAGCGGCCGTCGAGGTCGACCGCGATGCCGCCCATCGTGTAGTGGGCGGCGGGGGAGACCGGGACCGGTTCGGTCTGGGGGTCGAGGCCCGCTTCGGCGAGCGAGGCGAAGACGTTGGGGAACCGGGCCGGGTCGATGGTGCGCAGGTCGAGGCGGACGAAGGCGCTGCCCTCCTCGCGCATCTTGGCGAGGACCGCGGCGCTGACCGCGTCGCGCGGCGCGAGCTCGTCGGTGAAGCGCTCGCCGTCGGCGCCGAGCAGCTTGGCGCCCTCGCCGCGGATCGCCTCGGTGATCAGCTGGCCGTCGAAGGGTGTGTCGGCGAGGGCGAGCGCGGTCGGGTGGAACTGGCAGAACTCGAGGTCGGCTAGGTCGGCCCCGGCAGCCGCGGCGAAGACCGGGCCGGCGCCGATCGCGCCGCGGGGGTTCGTGGTCCGGCGCCAGAGCGCCGCGGCGCCGCCGGTCGCCAGCACCGTCGCCCGCGAGCCGAGCGCGCCCGCGTCGGTGATCACCCCGAAGCAGCGCTCGCCGTCGGACCAGAGCGCGGTGGCCGAGGTGCGCTCGCGGACCTCGATCCGCTCGTCCCGGGCGACCATCGCCGCCAGCTTCGAGGTGATCTCGCGGCCGGTCTGGCTGCCGCCGGAGTGGACGATGCGGCGGGCCGAGTGGCCGCCCTCGAGGCCGAGGGCCAGCCGCCCTTCGTGGTCGAGGTCGAAGACGACGCCGCGCGCCTGCAGGTCCCGGACCGCGGCGGGCGCCTCCTCGACCAGCGCCCGCACCGCGGCAGGGCGGCAGAGGCCGCGGCCGGCGGCGAGCGTGTCCTCGGCGTGGCGCTCCGGCGAGTCACCCGGTTCGAGCGCCGCGGCGAGCCCGCCCTGCGCCCAGAAGCTGGCGCTCAGGGAGAGCGGCGTGCGGGAGACGACGCAGACGCGGCCGCCCTGCTCGGCGGCGCGCAGTGCGGTCCAGAGCCCCGCGGCGCCGCCGCCGACGACGGCGACGTCGTACTCGGCGACCGCGGCTATCGCTCGCCGTCCCCGCGACGAACCTGGTCGATCCGCTCGCGCAGCCAGGCGGCGGCGCCTTCGCGGGCGCGGGCGCTCTCGGCGGCGACGGCTTTCTCGGCCTCCTCGGCGCGCCGCTCGGCGGCGACGATCCGCTCCTCGGCGGCGTCGGTCTGCGCCTCGATCTCGCTCAGCCGCTCCTCGGCGGCGGCGATCGCGCGCTCCTTCGCCTCGCGCTCGCGCTGCAGCTCTTCCTCGTGCTGGAGTTCCAGCGCCTTGCGATCGCGGTCCTCGGCGGCGCGATAGCGCTCGAGGTCGGCCTCCAGCGCGCGGATCTCCGCCTCGGCGCGCTTTTCGGCCGCCGCGGCGGCCTCGGCGGCAGCCGCCAGCGTGCGTTCGGCCTCGCCGATCCGCGCCGCCGCGCCGGTCGTCTGGGCGCCGCCCGAAGGCACGTTCGCCGCCGCTTCGTCGCCTCCCAAGGCGTCTGAGTGCTCGTCGCTCATCTGGCCGTCCGCTTCAAGCTCAAGCGCCAAATCTAAACCGGGGAGGCGGTCAGGTGACGATAGACCTCGATCACGCGCTCGGCCATCGGCCCGGCGGCGAGGGTCGCGGCGCGCGCCGAGCCCGCCACGCGGGGGTCGTCGGCGCCCAGGTGCGGGCGCGCCGCGGCGGCCCACTTCTCGGCGTCGAAGGGGGCGCAGAGGCAGCCCTCGATCCCCGCCAGGAGGTAGGGGGCCACGCCGACCGGGGTGGAGAGGACGGGCACGTCGCAGGCGAGCGCCTCGATCGCCGCCATGCCGAAGCCCTCGTAGTCGGAGGTGACGACGACGGCGTCGGCGGCGTTCATCCAGGTGCTCATCGCCTCGGGCTCGATCGAGCCGCCGGTGAGGAGGCGCGCGTCGGCGGCGGCGGCGAGCGCGGCGGCGCGGTCGTGGCGCTTCTCCGGGCGGGCGGGGTCGGCGGGGAAGAAGAGGTAACGGCCGTCGGGGTCGAGGCCGAGCGCCGCGCGGGCGGCGGCGCGCGGGGCGGGGGCGAAGCGCTCGAGGGCCGGGCCGCAGGGGAGGACGGCGGCGCCGGGGACCGGCGGCAGGCCGGGGCGGCCGTCCTCCTCGGCGAAGAGCGCGCTGGAGACGGCGGAGGCGAGGTCGGCCTGCCAGGCGAGCCGGCGCGAGAGCGGCCCGACGATCGGGTGGCGGACGTCGGTGCCGTGGAAGGTGACGATGAGCGGGCGGGCGCCGGCGGCGCGGGCGACCCAGCCGGCGAGGCCGTAGTGGGCGTGGACGAGGTCGAAGCGCTCGCGCCGCAGCAGCGCGCGGAGGCGCCGCGCCGCCGGCAGGTAGTTGGAGCGGCCACGCGGGAAGCCGAATTCCTCGACCTCGACCCCGCGGGCGCGGATCGCGGCGACCTGGTCACGGACCCAGCGGCCGCGCTGCGGCGTCGCCGCGTCGGGGACGAGGTTGGTGACGACGAGGACGCGCATCGCGGCAGGTTATCCGCGCCCGAGTCGGGTACGAGAACGTTCCGCGGCCGGCGAAAGTCCGTCCCGTCGCCTCCCGTTCTGCTTGAGTGCCCGTTCCGATGCGCTTTCCGCGCCCTTCGATCCTCGTCGTCCTCGCCGGTGCGCTTGCCATCGGGGCCCTCGCCGCGCCCGCGGCCGGGGCGGCGGTCCCGTCGATCTCCTTCGCCGCCCACGCGGCCGAAGCGCGCCGCTTCTGGACGCCGGAGCGGATGGGAGCCGCACGGCCGATCGAGGGGACGCCGCCGGCCCACGGCTCGGCGCTCGACCCGGCGCTCACCGCGACCTCGGAGACGATCGACGACCCGACCGAACCGCGGTACCGGGTCAACGGGGCGATCTTCATCTCCGAAGGCGCCGGGATCGGCTTCGGCCGCTGCTCGGGCACCTCGGTCGTCTCGCCGAACGAAAGCGTCGTCATCACCGCCGGCCACTGCGTCTACGACGAGGGCATCTGGTCGGACCGCAAGTGGGTCTTCGTCCCCGGCTACCACCACGGCGAACGGCCCTTCGGCACCTTCACCGCCCATTGGCTGGGGACGACGCCGGCCTGGCACGCGCACGAAAACGAGAACTTCGACGTCGGCGCGGCGGTCGTCGGGCGCAACGAAAAGGGGCAGACGCTGGCGGCGGCGGTCGGCGCCGACCGGTTGAAGACGGGGCGCTCGCCGGACCAGACCTTCGACGTCTACGGCTATCCGGTCGAAAAGCCCTTCAACGGCGGCACGCTGCAGGTGTGTCGCGAAACGAGCTTCCTGGGACACGACTTCGGCTCGCTCTTCGAACCGGGCCCGCTCGACCTGGCGATCAGCTGCGACGACAGCGCCGGCGGCTCCGGCGGCGGCTGGGTGATCGAAGGCAACGTCGTCAACAGCGTCACCACCTACGGCTACTCGAGCGACCCGTTCACCAACTTCGGCCCGTACTTCGGCAAGGACGTGGCAAAGCTCTACGCGAGGGCGAAGCAGATCAAATGAGGCTCCGTCACGTCCCCCACGTCCGAGTTCGCACTTTGCCGCGGTATGCGCGGATAACTGCGAACGCACTGGCTGTGGTGGCCGTGATCGGGGGCGGGACGCTCGCCTCGACCGCCCTCGCCGACTCCGGCGGGACGGCGGCGGGGACGCCTCGGCATCCGGTCGAAGTGGAACCGCGCTTTCAGTTCGCCGGCACGCACGGGTATCGCCTCCTGGTCTCGGCGCGGGCATCGACTGTGACGATCGGCGTCACCCACGGGTCGAGCACGCCACATTCGGGCTCCTCGACCACTTACGTGGCCCGCGGCACCGCCGGGCCGAACGGCATCCACGCCAACTTCCGCCAGTTCGGCCGCGTCGACGTCAAGTTCCACCCGACCGCGGAGGCCGTCCGCGGCCTGCCGCCCGACTGCTTCGGCGGGACGACCGGCGCGGCGACGGTCCCCGGCTACTTCACCGGCGCCGTCGAGTTCCGGGGCCAGGGCGACTACACGGTCGGCCACGCGCGCCGGGTCAAGGGCGAGGTCGTCCTGCCGCCGACCGAACAGTGCCCGCTGGTCGCCGGCGGCGCCAACCCGCTGCTCGAAGACCCGAGCGCCGAGCTGCCCCCGGCGAAGACGCGGATGACCCTCTCGGCGCTCGACAAAGCGGGCACCGGCGGCCTCCTCTTCGTCGCCCGGCGGGCGGGCAAGACCGGCTTCTACGCGGAACGCTTCGGCACGGTCGGGCGGATCGGCCTGTTGAGCTACGACTACGCCCTCGGCCCCCGCTCGAGCTTCACCTCCGACCCCCAGGTCAGCTTCGGCACCGTCCACCCGCCGAAGCCCTTCGTCGGCTCCGCGACCCTCCGCCGCGGCCCCGACGGCACGCGCTCCTGGACCGGTGACCTCGCCGCCACCTTCCCCGGCGGCGAAACGGTGCCGCTGACCGGAACCGAGTTCCACACCACCCTTTCCAGAAGCTTCCCCTAGCCGTCACTCAATTGGCACTCGCGCGTCTTGAGCCGCGCGTATTTCCGCCCGAGGATCAGACGCCTGTCAGCAAAGCGCTCGATCCTTGTGGGAGGGACTGTCATGCTTTTGGCCGTGAAGCAGCTCGTCGTCGACATCATCGCCGCAGATGCGGCCCACAACCGCCTCGGCCGGTACAAGGTCTCCGAGCGACGCCCTGACGGCTCGCTTGTCCTCGTGCCGGAGACGGTCGACGACGTGATCGCGGAGACGGCGGACCGACCGCTCGACGGGGACCAATTCCTCGCCGCGCTGGATCGACTTGACGCTGCCGCTCATCAGCGCGAACGCTGATGAGCCCGACCTATGGCCTCACCTCGGGCTTTGCCCGAGAGTTCGAGCGCCTTCCGCGCGAGCAACGTCGCGCTTTTCTCGCAGCTGTCGCCAAGCTGATCGAGGCACTGAAGAGCGGCGCGCAGCCACCGAACTCGCTCCGCATCAAGCGTGTACAAGGGACCCGGGACATCTGGGAGATGTCCTTCTCGGGCGACGGTCGCGCCACCTTCCGTTATGGCATCGAGGCGAAACCGGGTGAGACTCATGTGCGATGGCTGCGGACCGGCGGCCACGAGATCTTGTCGCGCCCGGAGTAGGGCCCACCTCTCCAGAAGCTTTCCCTAGCCGTCACTCAATTGGCACTCGCGCGTCTTGAGCCGCGCGTATTTCCTCCAAAGCATCGCCCTCGTCAAACGAGGAAGGGAGAGCGATGTTCTACGCAGTGCTGGGCTTCATGCACGCCACCCTATGGCGGCTCAACCTCGCCGTCACCCGGCGGGTGAAGGCGATCCAGGCCCTTGCCGGGGAGCGCGGTCAGGGGACGGTCGAGTACGTCGGCCTGATCCTGCTGGTCTCGCTGCTGATGGTCGGGATGGTCGCCGCGATGAAGGGGTTCAACGGCAAACAGGGGACCGAGCTGGCCGACGTGATCATCGACAAGATCAAGGAGGCCGTCGACAAGGTCGCCTTCAAATGAGCCGAGGGCGCGTTGGTCGCCCGCAGGGTGGCCGGCGCGCCTTTCGGCGCCCGTCAGTTCAGTGCTTCCGCGGTCCGCTTCTGGCAGGGGAGCTTCCCCGTCAGCGAGCGGGGGACCGGAGGCGGTAAGGGCTTCGGGTTCGCCTGATGAACGGTGCGCAGCTGTCCGGCGGCTTCGAAGGCGACCGTTTTGGGATCGTTCAGGTGGTAGGTGGTCTTCAGCCCGTACGGTTCGACGAAGATCACGATGGTCTCGCGGCCGGTGAAGATTTCGAGCGGGCCGCCTTCGTCTTCGCCGCCTCCCTCGAGCGGGATGCCGGCATGCCAGACCGCCTTGGCGCCGCGGAAGGGCTCGAGATCCTTGGGCTTGTTCAGCTCGCTCGCCCAGCGCCTGCAGGTGCTGTCGACCTGGATCTGGAGCGGTGGGGCGCAGGAGGGGTGGTCCGACCCGGACAGTTCGCAGGTCCCGTAGAGGAAGCTCCAGCCGCTCGGCGCGTGTCTTTCGTAGCCGGCGTGTCCCTCGATGTCTTCGAGTGGCATCCCCAGCACTTCTTCCCCCGCCCAATAGACCGGGTACCGATGGAAGGCCTTGGCGGCGCCGAAGCCGGGGACCGCGGCAAGGGCGCTGCCCGCAAACGCTGCCGCCAGTGCCAGGACCACGCAGGTCACCGGGACAAATGCTCGACGAGACATTGGTGGAGCCTAAGCGGCTGCCGCGACAAGCGCCGTCCGTCGCGTCCGTGAAAGGATCGCCCGCGATGACCGCCTCGCGCAGCTACGACCGTGCCCCTGCCGACATCCGACCGGTGACGATCGACCCCGGCTTCGTCGAAAGCGCCGACGGGTCGGCGCTGATCTCGGTGGGGCGGACGCGGGTGATCTGCACCGCCTCGGTCTCCGAGCAGGTGCCGCGCTGGATGATGGGGCGCGGCAAAGGGTGGGTCACCGCCGAGTACGCGATGCTGCCCGCCTCGACCGGGGACCGCAAGCAGCGCGACATCTCGAAGGGCAAGCAGGACGGCCGCGGGGTGGAGATCCAGCGCCTGATCGGGCGCAGCCTGCGGGTCGTCTGCGATTTCAAGGCGCTCGGCGAACGGAGCGTCTACGTCGATTGCGACGTGCTCGAAGCCGACGGCGGGACGCGCTGCGCCTCGATCACCGGCGGCTATGTGGCGCTGAAGCTGGCCTTCCAGAAACTGCTCGACCGCAAGGCGATCGACGTGATGCCGCTGACCGGCTCGATAGCCGCGGTCAGCGTCGGCATGGTCGACAGCCGCGCCCTCTGCGATCTCGACTACAACGAGGACTCGCGCGCCGAGGTCGACGCCAACGTGGTGATGACCGGCGACGGCGGCCTGGTCGAGGTGCAGGCGACGGCGGAGCGGACGCCGCTCTCGCGCGCCTCGCTGGACGAGCTGCTGGGCCTGGCCGAGGGCGGGATCAACCGCCTGCGCGAAGTGCAGGACCGGGTCGCGCCCTGAGGGTGCGGTCGTGATCTCGGGGTCGGCGCGGTGATCCTCGCGACCTCGAACCTCCACAAGGTGAGGGAGATGCGCGAGCTGCTGCCGGGGCTCGAGTTGGAGCCGCTGCCGGCCGACTACGAGTCCCCGGTCGAGGACGGCGAGAGCTTCGAGGCCAACGCGCTGATCAAGGCGCGCGCCGCCCACGCGGCGCTCGGCGGGGCGGTGCTGGCCGACGACTCCGGGATCGAGTCCGTCGACCTCGATGGCGCACCGGGGATCTACTCGGCTCGTTACGCCGGCGAGGGCGCGGGCGACGAGGACAACCTCGACAAGCTCCTGCGCGAAGTCGACGCCGCCGATGGCGGGCGACGCGCCGCCTACGTCTGCGTCGTCGCCCTGGTCGACGCGGACGGCACCGAGCACGTCTTCGAAGCCACCTGCGAGGGCCGCCTCCTGCGCGAGCGCCGCGGCAGCGGCGGCTTCGGCTACGACCCGATCTTCGTCCCCGACGACACCGACGACGAACGCACGATGTCGGAGCTGACCCCGGCGGAGAAGAACGCGATCAGCCACCGCGGCCGCGCCGCTCGCCTGGCCGCCGCCCACCTGGGTCTCCCAGGTTGATGGGCCGAAAAGTCCTGCTATAGGGGTAGTTTTCGGCCCATCGACATCGGGTCAGGGCGGCGGGAGGAGGTTCACCGCGGCGGCGAGCCCGACCGCGCACAGGGTGATCGTGTAACCGGTGTAGCCGCTGATCGCGAAGAGGATCGCGGCGACGGCGCAGACGACGACGGTGATGAGCCAGGATGCTCGGGCGAGTGGCACGGTCGGTATCTTCGCCTAAGTGCCCGACGCCGCCGCAACAGTTCCCGCGCCCGCGGATGCCGAGGCGGCGCTTTCGTTCCTCACCGAGATGTCACCGGACCTGCGCGGCGGGGCGATCCTGGCCGGGGACGGGACGGTGCTCGCGGCCTCCGGCGAGGCGGCCGGCTGGGCCGTGGAGGCGGTCAACCTGTTGCGGGTGGCGGACGCCGCGGGCGACGAGCCGGTCGAGCAGGTCCACGTCGCCACCCAGGCGGGCGAGGTCTTCGCGCTGCGCGCCCACGGGTTCGCGGCGGTGACGGTGACCGAGCGCTTCGCCTTGTCGTCACTGACCTTCTTCGACATGCGGAGCGCGCTCCGCGAGCTGGCCAGGGACGCGGGCTGATGCCGCCGAAGCCGCACCGCATCCTGCTCGACCGCTTCTCCGGCTACGCCGACGAGGCCGCCGCCTACATGCGCCGGCGCCGCATCTCGCGCAAGCCCTTCGCCCGCCTCTACTACCCGGGCGGCCGCGCCACCGAGCTGCCCGCCGACTCGACCACCGGCGCCGAGCTCTTCGTCGCCGCGGGCGCCGTCATCGACCTCACCGCGACGACGAAGAGGAGGGGGCGTTCGTGACCGAGTTGCTGGATCAGGAGGTCGCCGCGCGCGTCCTCTCGCGCGCGCTCGCCAACGGCGGCCGCTTCGCCGAGGTCTTCGCCGAACGGCGCGGCGGCATGTCGCTGGCGATCGACGAGTCGCGTATCGAGTCGGTCCAGTCGGGCGCCGAGGAGGGCGCCGGGGTCCGCGTCGTCGACGGCGCCACCACCTACTTCGCCCACGTCGACGGGCTCGAGCCGGCGGAGCTCGAACGGGCCGCCGACGAGGCCGCCTCAGCCCTCCGCGCCGGCCGCACCGAGCCGCGCCCGCTCACCGCCCGCCCGGTCACGCCGGTGCCGATCGAGGTCGCCCCGGAAGACGTGCCCGCCGCGCGCAAGGCGGAGCTCTTGCGCGAGCTCGACCAGCGCGGCCGCGCGATGGGCGGCGAGATCGCCCAGCTGACCGCCTCCTACGCCGAGGCGCGTCGCGTCGTCACGATCGCCAACTCCGAAGGGCTCTTCACCGGCGACGACCGCACCCGCACCCGGATCGGCGTGCAGACCGTCGCCCGCCGCGGCGACAAGGTGGAGACCGGGGCGGAGACGCTCGGCGCCCACCGTGGCTTCGAGCTGCTGGAAAACGACGCGGGCCTGATCGCCGAGCAGGCCGCCAAGAAGGCGCTCACGTTGCTCGACTCGCGCCCGGCGCCGTCGGGCTCGATGCCGGTGGTGGTCGGCGGCGGCTTCGGCGGCGTCCTCTTCCACGAGATGACCGGCCACGGCCTCGAGATCGACCACATCCACAAGGGCGCCTCCGTCTACATCGGCAAGCTCGGCGAGATGGTCGCCCAGCCGCTCCTGAACGCCTACGATGACGGCCGCCTCCCGAACGAGTGGGGGAGCGACGCGATCGACGACGAGGGGCAGCCGACCCAGCAGACCAAGGTGATCGAGGACGGTCGGCTGATCTCCTACCTCTACGACCACCTCGGCGCCGAGAAGGACGGGGTCGCCTCGACCGGCAACGGCCGCCGCGAGAGCTTCCGGGACCTGCCGATCCCGCGCATGACCAACACCTACATCGCGCCCGGTGAGTCGACTCCGGCGGCGATGATCGAGGAGGTCAAGAACGGGTTCTACGCGGTGAGTTTCGGCGGCGGGCAGGTGGATCCGGCGACCGGCGACTTCGTCTTCGGCGTCTCCGAGGGCTACCTGATCGAGGACGGCAAGGTGACCGCCCCGTGCACCGGCGCGACGCTGATCGGCAACTGCCTCGACGCCCTGGCGGCGATCGACGCGGTCGGCGACGACTTCTTCATGAAGACCGGGATGTGCGGCAAGGGCGGCCAGAAAGTCCCGGTCGGGACCGGCCAGGGCCACGTGCGGGTCGGGAAGATGACGGTCGGAGGCACCCAGCTATGAGTCGAGTTCGCAGTAATCCGCGGATAGCGCGGCAAAGTGCGAACGCAACCCGGGGGTGCAGCGATGGGTGAGCTGCCGAGCGTCGAGCTTTCGCCGGCTGCCGCGCGCGCGGTCGAGGCGACCCTCGGGGCCGGGGCGTCGGCCGCCGAGGCATACGCGTCCCGCGACACCGGCCGCGAGGTGCGCGTCCACGGCGGCGAGGTGGAGAGCCTCACCGCGGCCACCCAGACCGGGATCGGCATTCGTGCCTGGGACGGCCACCGGGTCGGTTACGCCTATGGGACGGACCTCTCCGACGCGGGCGTGGCGGCGCTGGCCGCGCGCGCCGCCGAGATGGCCGCGGCAGCCGACGAGGACGAGTTCGCGGCGCCGCCCGCGCCTGCCGAGATCGAGGCGCTGTCCGGCCTCGACAGCCCGAGCGTCGCCGAGTGGAACGCGGGCCAGGTCGCCGAGCTGGCGCTGGCGGTCGAGCGCACCGCGCTGGCCGCCGACCCCCGCGTCGCCGGGGTCGAGACCGCCGTCTACGCCGACTCGACCGAGCAGGTCGCGATCGCCTCCTCGACCGGCATCGCCGCCTCCTATGAGGCCTCCAACTGCTTCGCCTACCTGCAGGCGCTCGCCGAGGGTGACGGGGGCCGCGAGACCGGCCTCGGCTTCGGCCTCGCCCGCGGCCCCGAGGACCTCGACCCGGAGGCGATCGGCGCCGAGGGCGCGGAGCGTGCGGTGGCGATGATCGGCGCGGGCAAGCCCGCCTCGCGCTCCTGCCCGGTCGTCCTCGACCCGACCGTCGCCGCCAGCTTCGCCGGCCTGATCGGCGGCGCGCTCGGCGCCCGCGCGGTGCAGCGCGGCCGCTCGCCCTTCGCGGGCCGGCTCGGCGACGAGGTCGCCTCGACGAGCTTCGCCCTCCACGACGACGGCCGCGATCCCGCCGGCGCCGCCTCGGCCCCCTTCGACGGCGAGGGCGTGCCGCGCCGCCGCACCGCGCTGATCGAGGGCGGCGCGCTGCGTACCTACCTCTACGACACCTACACCGCCAACCGCGAGGGCACCAGCTCGACCGGCTCGGCCGCCCGCTCGGGCTATCGCTCGCTGCCCTCGGTCTCGGCCTCGAACCTCATAGTCGCCGCCGGCGACCTCTCGACCGAGGAGCTCCTCGCCCAGGCGGGCGACGGTGTCTTCGTCACCGACGTCGCCGGCCTCCACTCCGGCGTCAACCCGGTCACTGGCGTCTTCTCGGTCGGCGCCTCCGGCCGCACCATCCGCGACGGCACCCTCGCCGAGCCGGTCCGCGAGTTCACCATCGCCGGCGAGCTGGTCGCAATGCTCCGCGCGGTCGTCGCCGCGGGCTCCGAGACTCGATGGGTGCCTTTCGGCGGGTCCGTGCAGACTCCGCCTTTGCTGGTTTCGGAGTTGTCGGTCAGCGGGACCTGAGGGACGCGTCGGGGCGGGGGCCTCGCAGCTGTCGCGCGGGGAAGGGATGGGGACCCGCAAGCTGTCGCCCGGGAGGGTCCAGGCCCCGCAAGCTGTGTCGCCCGGGAGGGACGGGGACCCGCAAGCTGTCGCCCGGGGGAGGGGACCCGCCCCTCTCGCCACCGCCC
>CALCIA010000240.1 GCA_937907435.1 uncultured Actinomycetes bacterium | reverse complement strand
CATACGCGGATTTCCAACCGGGGAGATCCCTGACCGTTCGGGAACCGGCCCTCGGCGCCCTTCGGTGACGGTCCCGCCGCACTTCCGGCGCACACCCGGCGCACCCCCGTGCGCCTCCCGCGACGGTCCCTCCACGCCTTCCATACACCCGCCCCTCTCGCCACGGCCACAGCCTGCCCGGGCCGTGGCGAGAGGGGCGGGTCTCTGACCGGGCGACAGCTTGCGGGTCCCCATCCCTTCCCCCCCGCCCACCCGCAGGGCGCACCCTCGGCGCCCCGCGGGGTGGAGCTACTCGTCTAGGCCCGAGGGGTCGGTCGACCTCGACGGCGGCTTGACGTCCGGGCGATCGGATCCGACCGCCACGGATGAAACGCGTAACCGGGAGTTCACCTGGCGACTCCAGGCTGGCCGCGAATCGATAACGACGGAAGGAGTCATGATGTTCAAGAAGTCCAGGAGGATTCTGCTCATCGGGGGTGTGCTGGCCGCCGTCAGTTTCGGCGGCTCGGCCCTCGCCGCCGCGGGCGCGGCGCCGGTCCAGCCGACGCACGTCGCCGTGACCACGCAGAAGGCCGGCGACACCGAGACCGCCGACGGCGCCCAGTTCGGCAACAACGAAGCCGACGAAGAGAGCTCGGACGAGGCCGACGGAGAGTCTGAGAGCGACTCCGAGATGGCGGGCAACGACGGCCCCGGCGGCCACCACGACGAGCCGGGCAACCCGGATGCCCAGCACGAAGCGAGCGGCCAGAGCGAATAGGTCGGCGTCGGGGCCTGGCGGCCCGCGGGCTGCCAGGCCGGATCCCCGGCATCTCATCCCGCTCTCATCGCCGGGGAGAACGCTGAGACGATGCGAGTACTGGTTGTCGAGGACCAGATCCGGCTCGCCGGGCTCCTTCGCCGCGCCCTGCGCAGCGCCGGCGAGGCCGCCGACGTCGCGGTCAAAGGGGAGGACGCGCTCTGGATGGCGGCCTCGACGTCCTACGACGCGATCGTGATGGACGTGATGCTGCCCGGCATCGACGGCTTCGAGACCTGCCGGCTCCTACGCGAGGAAGGCGTCACCACCCCGATCCTGGTGCTGACCGCGCGCGATTCGCTGCCCGACCGGATCGCCGGGCTCGACGGCGGCGCCGACGACTACGTCGCCAAGCCCTTCGAGCTCGCCGAACTGCTCGCCCGCCTGCGGGCGCTGGCGCGGCGCGGCGAAGTGCGCCGGGCCCCGACCCTGGAGGTCGGGACCCTCCGCATCGACCCGGCCACGCGCAAGGTCTGGCGCGGCGAGACCGAGATCGAGGTCTCGAGCAAAGGCTTTGCCCTGCTCGAGGTCTTCATGCGCAACCCCGACGTCGTCCTCGACCGCCTCGAACTGCTCGAAGGGGCCTGGGACAACAGCTACGAGAACCGCTCCAACGTGATCGCCGTCCACATCCATCAGCTGCGGGACAAGATCGACAAGCCGTTCGGGCTCGCCAGCATCGAGACCGTGCGCGGGATCGGTTATCGCCTCCGCGGCGACGACGGCAAGTGATCGGGCGACTGCCGGTCCGGCCGAAGCTGACCCTGGCCTTCACGATCGCGATCGCCGCGGTCCTCACCGCGACCGCGCTCTTCCTCTACCTGCGCCTGCGCACCGAACTCGACAACCGGATCGACCAGTCGCTGGAGGCACGCCTGGAGCTGGTCTCGAACCGGTTGCGGAACGGCAGCGGCGGGCCGCGGACGCTGACCCGCGCCGTCACCCGAGGGGAAGAGGGCTCCGGCTTCGTCCAGATCGTCCTTCCCGACAGCCGCACGGTGGTCGGGGCGCGCGAGGGACTGGGCGACGAACCGGTCCTCGATCGGGCCGACCTGACCCGCCTCGCAGAAGACGGCGGCACCTACGACCTCCAGTCCGGCCAGTCGGAGCTGGGGCCGGTCCGGATCATCGCGGCGCCGGTGGCGGTCGGCGCGCACCGCTACATCGTCGCCGTCGGCGCCACGCTCGAGGAGCGAAACGAAGCGCTGTCCAACGTGCGGACCCTGCTCCTGATCGGGGGCCCGGTGGCGCTGATCCTCGCCGGCCTGGCCGGCTGGATCGTGGTCGGGGCGGCATTGCGCCCGGTCGACCGGATGTTGGTCCGCCTCGAGGACGGCCTGCGCCGCGAGCGGACGTTCGTCGCCGACGCCAGCCACGAGCTGCGCACGCCGCTGACCCAGCTGAAGATGGAGCTCGAACTGATGCGCCAGGAGCGCCCCGACGGCGACGACTTCGACGCCGCGATCGCCGCCGCGATCGGCGACACCGACCGGCTGTCCCTGCTGAGCGAGGATCTCCTCGTCCTCGCCCGGGCGGATCGCGACCGCCTGCCGGTCAACCGCGAGGAGGTCGATCTCGGCGAGCTGTTCGCCGCCGTCGCCGCCAGATATCCGGCCGGCCAGGTGGAGGCCGGCGCGGCGGGGGCGGGCGGCACGCCGGCCCGGATCGACGCCGACCGCCCGCGCCTCGAGCAGGCACTCGGCAACCTCGTCGACAACGCCCTCGCCCATGGCGCGCCGCCCGTCCGCCTCAGCGCGGTCCGTCGGCCGGGCGTGGTCGAGCTCCACGTCACCGACCGCGGCGGCGGGTTCCCGCCCGACTTCATCCCGCGGGCCTTCGACCGCTTCAGCCAGGCCTCGCCGGGCGACGGCGGCAGCGGCACCGGGCTCGGACTCGCGATCGTGCGGGCGATCGCCGAGGCCCACGGCGGCAGCGCCGGCGTCGGCAACCGGGACGGCGGCGCCGACGTCTGGCTCGCCCTGCCGGCCTAACGCCCAGTTCACCTGTCCCCCATAGACCTCCGGCCATGAAGAAACTCGTGATTCTGGCGGTGATCCTCGGTCTGGCGGTGGCGGGATGCGGTTCGGGTGGCAGCTCGGAAAGCCCGCAGGAAACGTCGGCAGCGGCGACCGGTGGGGCGGCGCCGACGGAAACCAAGAGCGGTGGTGCCGTGCCCAGCGAGGCCGAATCGCTCGCCACCGGCGACATCCCGGACAACCAGGAATTCCTCACCTTCACCGACGGGCCGGCGGGCTACTCGATCAAGTACCCGGCGGGCTGGGCGCGGACCGGGAACGGCAACGACGTCACCTTCCGCGAAAAGGGCAACCTCATCCACATCGCCGTCCGCTCCGGCCCGGCCAAGTCGGCGCCCGGCGAAAAGCAGAGCTTCACCAGGACGAGCGCCCCCGACCCGGTCACCGGCAAGAGGGTGCCGCTGCTGGTCGACGTCTACGAATACGAAAAGGGCGGCAAGGTCGCGGTGCTCGAACTTGAGACTCCCGAAGGAGTCGACAACGTCGACGCCTACCGGATGATCAGTGAAAGCTTCCGGTGGCGGTAGAGAGCCTCTATCGCGAGCCGGAGGCCGAGCGTCAGCTCGCCTGGCCGATCCTGGAGATGCACGACGTCTTCAAGATCTACCGCTCCGGGCCCGTCGAGACGGTCGCCCTCCGCGGCGTCGACATGGTGGTCGAGGCGGGCACCATGACCGCGATCCTCGGGCCCTCCGGATGCGGCAAGAGCACTCTGCTCGCACTCGCCGCCGGACTCGACCGCGCCTCGGCCGGCGACGTCCGCAGCGCCGGCGTCTCGCTGCTGACCGCCGGCGAGGACGAGCTGGCCGCCTACCGTGCCCGCTCGGTCGGGATCATCTTCCAGAGCGGCAATCTCTGGCCGACCCTGAGCGCACGCGAGAACGTGGTCGCGGCCCTGCGCCTGGCGGGGGTGGAGGACGCGGCGCATCGGGCCGCCGAGTCGCTGGTCGAGTTCGGCCTCGGGCCACGCGCGGAGCACCGCGCCGCGGAGCTCTCCGGCGGCGAGCAGCAGCGGGTCGCGATCGCCGCGGCGGTGGCCCGGCGCGCGCCGCTCGTCCTCGCCGACGAGCCGACCGGCGAGCTCGACGCGGCCAACCAGGAGGTGGTCCTGCGGGCGTTGCGGCGGCTGCCGCGCGACCACGAGTGCGCGATGGTCGTCGTCACCCACTCGCCGGCCGTCGCCGAGGCGGCCGACCGGGTGATCGAGATGCGCGACGGCGCGGTGGTGGCGGGGTGAGCGCCACGGTGGAGACGACCGCGCTGTCGGCCTGTCGCGGGGTCGGTGTCCGCTACGGGACCGGCGAGGCGGAGGTGGTGGCCCTCGAGGGGGTCGACGTGTCGATCGACGCGGGCGAGACCGTCGCCCTGAGGGGCCCGTCAGGATCGGGGAAGACGACGCTGCTGCACCTGCTCGGCGGCCTGGTGCTGCCGAGCGAGGGCGAGGTCGCCTGGAAAGGACGTTCGCTGGCGCTCCTCGGCGCCGCCGCGCGGGGGGAGGCCCGGGCGGCGGGGATCGCCTACGTCTTTCAGGGCTCGAACCTGCTGCCGAACCTGACGGCGCTGGAGAACGTCGCCTTCGCTGCCTGGCTCGCCTCCAAGGCGGGACCGCGGCCGGACCTCGGCCCGGAGGAGCTGTTGGAGCTTGTCGGTCTCGCGGGCAAGGGCGACGCACTGCCGACCGAGCTCTCGGGCGGCGAGGGGCAGCGTGTCGCCCTTGCCCGCTCGCTCGCCCAGATGCCGGAGATGCTGCTCTGCGACGAGCCGACCGGCCACCTCGACTCCGATACCGCCGGCCGCGTCCTCGACCTGCTCTGGGCGCTGCGCGAGCGCTTCGCCTTCACCCTCGTCATCGCCACCCATGACCCCGCGGTGGCGGGACGCTGCGCGCGCCAGATCGAGCTCGCCGACGGCCGCGTCAGCGAGGGCTCGCGATGAGCGCCGCGATCCAGCTCGGGATGGCCCGCCTCCGCCGCCGACCGGGTGCCACCCTGACCCAGGGACTCGTGCTCGCCGTCGCGGTGGCGCTGTTGGGGGCGATGATCCTCTTCATCGGCCACTCGCTGCGGACGATGACCGCCTCGGCGACCCGCAGCGTGCCGCTGGACCTCCAGGGCCCGGTGGCGAGCTACCAGAAGGCCTCGGCCCTGGCGCGGCGGATCGGCCACGAACCCGATGTCGCCCAATCTTCGGCGGTGGCGACGGCGCCGTTCACCGGGATCGGCCACCACGGCGCCGAAGGGGCGACCGCGGCGGGCTCCGGGCAGGTCCTCGCGGTGCCGCCGAACTACCTCGAACACGTCGAAACCTTCCGCTTCCTCCACGGCGGCCTGCGGCCGGGACAGATCGTGCTCGACCAGCAGCTCGCCGCGACCCTGCGCGCCCGCCTCGGCGACACCGTCACGCTCCACCTGGGCGGCGGCGGCTCGCGGCGATTCAAGGTCGGCGGGGTCGCCGTCGTCTCCTCCTCCGACGTCCTCTTCCAGCCGCTGAACCCACTCGCCGGTCCGGCCCCGGCGCAGCCGCCGGCGAACGTCGCGATCCTGCCGACCGCGACGTTCGCCCGCACGGTCGGTCGGGCGCTGCCGACGCTGAAGGGGTCGAGCGCGGGCGCCGCGGCCGTCCCCGGAGCGGCGACCGGGGTGCAGTGGCAGGTCCAGGTGCAGCTCGACCGGGCCGCCCTCGAAGGCGGCACGCCGAGCCAGGCGCTCACCAAGGCGGGGCAGATCCGGAACTCGATCGAACGCGAACTCACCGGCCAGATCCGCTTCGTCGACAACCTCTCGGCCGACCTCGAAACGGCGGCAGGCGACGCCCTCTACGCGGAGGCGCTCTTCATCCTGCTCGCCGTCCCGGGCGCCCTGCTGGCGCTCGGATTGGCCTACCTGGCGGCGCTCGGCACCGTCGACCGCGACAGCCGCGAGCTCGCCCTGCTGCGGGCACGCGGTGCCGGTCGCCGCTCGCTCCTCGGCATGGCGGCGGTCGAATCCTCGGTGGTCGGGCTGCTCGCCGGGGCGCTCGGCGCAGGCGTCTCCTTCCTCGCCGTCTCGGTCCTGGTCGAAGGCTCCGTGGGCCTGACCGCGGCGCGCGGCGCGATGGTGGTCGGGGTCTGCATCGCCCTGGCGATCCTCGGCGGCTTCGTCGCCCGGCTCGGCACGGGGCTGCGTTCGCTCTCGGAAACGGTCGCCTCCGGACGGCGTGGATCGGGCCGGCCCGGCAAGCCCCTCTGGCAGCGGCTCTACCTCGACCTCCTCTGCCTGGCGCTCAGTGGCCTGGTCTTCTGGCTGACCGCCAGCACCGGCTTCTCCGCCGTGGTGAATCCCGACTCGAACCCGACGCTCTCGCTCTCGATCTACATGTTCTTCGCCCCGGCCCTCCTCTGGATCGGCGCGACCCTGCTGCTGGTGCGCCTGCGGGGGCGGCTCTTCGGTTGGACGGCCCGGCTGCTCGGCGGCGCGACGGGAGGGTCGGGCCGGCGCCGCTTCCTCCTCGCGAGCGCCTCGCGGCGCGGCGCGGCGATCAACCGCGGCCTCATCTTCGTCGGGCTGCTGCTCGCCTTCGGGGTCAGCATGGGCGTCTTCGCGCGGACCTACGACCAGCAGGCCGGGGTGGACGCGCAGCTCACGCTGGGCGCCGACATCACCGCGCAGGCGCCCCCCGGGGTGACCGCGTCGAGAGGCCTGACCCGGAAGATCGCCGCAGTCCCCGGCGTCTCGGCCACCTCGCCCGTCGACCACTCCTACGCCTATGTCGGCCCCGACCTGCAGGATGTCTTCGGGATCGAACCGCGGACGATCTCCGCGGCGACCACCCTGCGCGACTCCTACTTCCTCGGCGCCTGCGCGCAGACCCTGATGACCCGCCTGCGGGAAAGCCCGAGCGGGATCCTGGTCTCCAAAGAGACGATCCTGGACTACTCGCTGAAGGAAGGGGACCTGCTGCGGCTGCGGGTGCTCGACCATCGGACCGGCCGCTTCCACATCGTGCCCTTCCACGTCGTCGGTGTGGTCCAGGAGTTCCCGGCGGCGCCGCGCGACTCCTTCATGGTCGCCAACCTCCCCTACCTCGCCGCCGCCGATCACGGCGGCGGTCCGAACACCGTCTTCGCCGCCACCTCGGAAAGCCCCTCGACGGTCGGTCGGCGGGTGACCCGGGCGACCAGGGGCTACGGGGTCACGGTCAAGAACATCGACGAACAGACGGCGCAGACCGTCAGCTCGATCACCACCGTCGACCTGACCGGGATCAGCCGGCTCGAGGAGGCCTTCGCGATCCTGCTCGCGGCGGCCGCGATGTGGCTCTTCGTCAGCCTCGTCGTCGAGGAGCGCCGGCACGAGTTCGCGACGATGGCGGCCCTCGGCGCCTCGCTGCGGGACATCGGCGCCTTCGTCCGCACGGAGGCGCTCGCGGTCCTCGGCGGAGCCGTGATCCTCGCCGCCGCCCTCGGCTGGCTGATGGCGGAAATGCTGGTGGCGATGCTCCAGCACGTCTTCGACCCGCCACCGGAATCGCTGGCGGTCCCCTGGGGCTTCATCGCCCTGCTCGGAGCCGGTGCGTTGGCGGGGGCGGTCCTGGCCTCCGTGGTGGCGGCGGCCTCACTGCGGCGCCTCCCGCTCGGCCAGACCCTGAGGGAGGACTAGGTCGATGAGGAGACCATCATCACCCTCTCATCCTGGATTCACGACCGGGGTGCAGAGTCGTCCCATGTCGTCAGCGCGCCAATTCAGTGACCTCGCGGTCCGGGCCTGGCGGCGGGCGGCCGGAGGCCTGCCGGCCCCTGACGTCCCGGCGACCGAGGCCCGGGGGCCCGTCGTGGCCCGCGTCGCCCATTAGGCAGCCGCGGACATCTTCCCTGCTCGCCTGGGCGGGGATGGGCGGCCTGCTGGCCACGAGCCTTCTGATCTGCGTCTCGGCGACCGGCAGCTCGCTGGTCCTGCCCGGCACGCTGCGGCCGCTGCCGGGGTGGCTCGCGGGACCGTTCGGAGGGGCGGGCGCGAGCCTCGGCCTCGCTGCGCTGATCGCCGTCTTCGGCGTCCTCTTCCTCTCCTACGCCGCCGCCGCGAGCTGCGCCCACCGCCTCTCGGCCCGCGCCGTCCTCGCCGCGATCCTCGTCCTGCACGCGATGGTGCTGTTCGGCCCGCCGCTCTTCTCCAGCGACGTCTTCAGCTACACGGCCTACGCACGGATCGGGGTGGTCTACGGCGCCGATCCTTATCTGCAGGGGCCGGGCGCGTTCCCGCTCGAAGCGCTCCATCCCCTGATCGGCGCCCGATGGATCGACACGCCGACCGTCTACGGGCCGCTCTTCACCGCGCTCAGCTATCTGCTCGTCCCGTTCGGGATCGCCGCGAACGTGCTTGCCTACAAGGCGGTCGCGGCCGCCTCGAGCCTCGCGCTGACCTACATCATCTGGCGCGCCGCGCGGCTGCGTGAGCTCGACCCGGTCAGGGCGGCGGCGTTGGTGGGACTGAACCCGGTGATCGTCCTGTTCGGGGTCGGCGGCGGCCACAACGACCTCCTGATGCTGGCGATCCTCGCCGCGGGCCTCTACGTGATGCTCCGCCGGCGCGAGCTCCCGGGCGGCGTCCTGATGGTGGCCGCGACCGCGGTGAAGCTGACCGCCGGGCTGCTCCTGCCGTTCGCGCTCGCCGCGCAGTGCGGGCCGGGGAGCCGTCCCGAGCGTCGCAGGCTGCTGATCGGCGCGGCGCTCGCCGCGGCGGCGATCGTCGGCATCGCCTACCTCTTCTTCGGCGCCGGGCCCCTCCAGATGCTGGGGACCCTGCGGGGGATCCAGGGTGAAGGAGGTCCGCACAGCATCATCGGCTTCCCGGCCGAGATGCTCGGCGTCCCGGGCCTGATCGGACCGGCCGACACCCTGCTCACCGTCGTCTTCCTCGCCATCCTTGCCTGGCTCGTCTGGCGCGTGTGGACCGACAGGCTCGACTGGATCGCGGGGGCCGGCTGGGCGACCGTCGTCCTCCTCCTGACCACCGGGTTCCTGGTGCCCTGGTACGTGGCGTGGCTGATCCCGCTCGCCGCGCTCGGCCGCGACCGGCGACTCCTGGTCGCCGCGATCGCGCTGACCGGGATCGGGCTGACGACGCTGTGAGCTCCCGTCTCGACGGCGACCCAGGGAAGCGGTGGGCCGGCGCGCGAGGACGGCCGGGCTAGGCCGGCCTGGCGCCCCCACGCCGACGCAGCAGCCACCAGCCCAGCCCGCCGATCAGCGCGGCGACGATCGCGTAGTCGAGGTAGGAGAGGTGCCGGCGCCATTCTTCCCAGTTCGCGCCGACCGCCCTGCCGACCAGCGCCAGCATCAGCACCCAGGGGATCGAGCCGAGCGTGGTCAGCAGCGAGAAGCGCCCGAGCGGCATCCGCGCCACCCCGGCCGGGACCGAGACGAAGGTCCGCACGATCGGCAGCATCCGCGAGAAGAGGACGGTGGCGGCGCCGTAGCGTTCGAACCAGCCTTCGGTCTGGCTCAGGCGCTCGGCGCTGACGTGGAAGAGGCGGTTGCGTTCGAGCAGGTCGGCGCGCCCGAGGTAGCCGATCCCGTAGCCGACGAGCGACCCGACCAGGTTGCCGAGCACGCCGGCGGCGACGACGCCGAAGAGGGTCAGTTCGCCTTTCGAGACGGCGAAGCCGGCGAAGAGCATGATCGCCTCGCTCGGGATCGGGATGCATGCCGACTCGAGCGCCATCAGGACGAAGATGGCGGGATACCCCGCCGAGCTGATGAATTCGGTGGCCACTTCGATCACCGGGTTGAGGACGAAGTCGGTCGCGGATGCGGTGAGGAGCATGCGCGCCACGATGCCGCCGCGCCGTTAAACCGGAATGAGAGGGCGCCCGGCCTCGCCCTCTCATCGGCGGCTCATCCGGATGGACGAACGTTTCGCGGACGATGCGGGTACTGGTCGTCGAGGACGAGGTGAAGATGGCGGCGCTCCTTCGGCGCGGGCTGACCGAGGAGGGCCTGACCGTGGACGTGGCCGGTGACGGTGAGCGGGCGGTCACGCTGGCGGACGACTCGGACTACGACGCGGTCGTCCTCGACGTCGGCCTGCCGGGGATCGACGGCTTCGAGACCTGCAGGCGGATCCGCCGTAGCGGGGTCTGGGCACCGGTCCTGATGCTGAGCGCCCGCGGCTCCCTCCAAGACCGCGTCGTCGGGCTCGCCGGCGGCGCCGACGACTACCTGGTGAAGCCCTTCGCCTTCGCCGAGCTCCTCGCCAGACTGCGTGCGTTGGTGAGCCGGGCGGACACCGATCGCTCCTCGATCGTCGAGGTCGGCGAGCTCCGGCTGGACCCGGACACCCACCAGGTCTGGCGCGGTGACGCCGAGATCGAGCTCTCGGCGAAGGAGTTCAGGCTGTTGGAGACCTTCATGCGCCACCCGGGCTATGTCCTCTCCCGGACCCAGCTGCTCGAGCAGGCCTGGGAGTACGACTTCGCCGGGCACTCCAACGTGATCGAGGTCTATATCCGGTACCTGCGTCGCAAAATCGACGTCCCGTTCGATCTGGTCTCGATCGAGACGGTGCGTGGCGCCGGGTACAGGCTGCGGAAGGACGGCGGCGGCTGAGCCGGCTCTCGATCCGCCTCCGCCTGACCCTGGTCTTCGCCGCGGTGATCGCCTTGGTCTTGGCGGCGACCGCGATCTTCGTCTACGTCCGGTTCGAGAGCGAGGTGGACAACGCGGTGGATGCCGGGCTGCGCTCGCGCGCGGCGGAACTCTCCGCTGTGGTGCGCCAGGCCGGCGGCCGCCTCGACGCCCGCAACCAGCACCTGGTCGGCCGCACCGAGAGCTTCGCCGAGGTGCTCGACTCCTCCGGTCAGATCATCGACTCCTCGCCGGCGATCGGCGGGAAATCCCTGCTCGACCCCGCCGAGGTGAGACAGGCGACCGTGGCTCCTCTCTTCCTCGACCGCGGCCCACTCCCCGGGCTCGATCAGGGCTCGCGTCTCCTCGCCGTGCCGGTCGACTCGTCCTCCGGGAAGCAGATCGTCGTGGTCGGCGCCTCGACCGCGTCCAGCCGCGACTCCCAGGGTGATCTCGGCCAGCTCCTCCTGCTGGGGATGCCGTTCGCGTTGATCCTCGCCTCGATCGCGGGCTACGGCGTCGCCGCCGCGGCATTGCGGCCGGTCGAGGCGATGCGGGCGCGCGCCGAGGAGATCTCGACGGCGGCGCCGGACGAGCGGCTGCCCGTGCCCGACACCCACGACGAGGTCGCGCGCCTCGGCAAGACGCTGAACGAGATGCTCGCCCGGCTCGGGGACGCCCTCGCCCGGCTCGGGGACGCGCTCGAGCGCGAGCGTGCCTTCGTCGCCGACGCCAGCCATGAGCTGCGCACCCCGCTGGCGATCCTTCGCGCCGAGCTCGAACTGGCCCTCGCGCAGGGACGCTCGCCCGAGGAACTGCACACCGCGCTCGCCTCCGCCGCCGAGGAGACCGATCGGCTGACGCAGCTCTCCGAGGATCTCTTGACCATCGCCCAGACCGAGCGGGGCGACCTGCCCGTCCGCCGCACGAGATTCAGGCTCGCGGATTCCTTCGAGTCCGTCGCGGGCCGTTTCTCCCGGCGGGCGGCGGAAGCGGGGCGCCGGATCGAGGTCGGGGAGGGCGGTGGACTGGAGATCGACGCCGATCGTCTGCGGGTCGACCAGACGGTGGGTACGCTCGTCGACAACGCGCTGCGTTACGGAGCGGGGACGATCACGCTCGAGGCGCGCCACGTCGGCGAGGCCGTCGAGCTGCACGTGACCGACGAGGGGGAGGGTTTCCCGCCCGCCTTCCTCGACCATGCCTTCGAGCGATTCAGTCGCGCACCCGGTGTACACGAGGGCGGATCCGGCCTCGGTCTCGCGATCGTCGCCACCGTCGCCGAGGCGCACGGGGGCTCCGCCCACGCCGCAAACCGGCCCACCGGCGGCGCCGATGTGTGGCTCTCCATTCCGCTCTCATCCGAGGTCGCTCAGATCGAAGAGTGATCGCCGCCCGTGCGCCTTCGGTCGGTTCAGCGGCGCCGCCGGCTCCTCCGCAGGCCGCCCTCGATCAGGTACCAGGGGACCAGCACCAGCGCGCAG
>CALCIA010000239.1 GCA_937907435.1 uncultured Actinomycetes bacterium | reverse complement strand
GGTCACAGCCTGCCAGGACCCCCATGAGGAGCCCAGGACACCCCTCGGACGGCCGTAGGCACCCCGCGCCCCCGCTCAGTCCCCCTCCAGCACCGACGCGATGAAATCAACCTCGTCGTAGATGTCGACAGGGATCGAGAAGCCGTCGGGGGAGCGGATCTTCTCGAGGTGACCAGCGACGTCCTCTGGCTCCACCGCCTCGCCCTCCGGCGCCACCCACCCCGGCGTCTCGCCGACGAAGACCCGCGCATACCGCCCGAAGCCGACCGAGAAGGCCTCGCCGCTCAGCTCGCAGGCGGCGCTCGCCAGGTAGGCGACCAGCGGCACCACCGGCTCGACCGCGCGGCGCGGTGCCAGCACCTCCCGCGCCGCCGCCGGATAGTGGCGGTCGTAGTCCGGGACGGCGCTCTGGCTCTCGAGCCGGCTGGTCGCCATCGGCAGCACCGTGTTGACGGCGATCCCGTGCTCGCGCCCCTCGAAGGCGAGCGCCTTCGCCAGACCGTAGACGCCGGCCTTGGCGGCGGCGTAGTTGCACTCGGCCTGCATCGCGAACATCCCGCCCGCCGAGCTCGTCATCACCACCCGGCCGCCGCCGCGCTCGCGCAGGTGCGGCCAGGCCGCGCGGGTGACGAGGAAGCTGCCGCGCAGGTGGGTCGCGACGACCGCGTCGAAGTCGTCCACCGACATCTCCTCGACGTAGGCGTTGCGCATGAAGCCGGCGTTGTTGACGACCGCGTCGAGGCCGCCGAAGCGCTCGCCTGCGGTGGCGACGATCCGCTCGGCGCCCTCGGGATCGGCGACCGAGGCGTCGCAGGCGGCGGCGCGGCCCCCGGCCGCCTCGATCTCCGCGGCGACGGCGGCAGCGCACTCCCCGTCGGCATCGTCGACGACGACCGCGGCGCCGCGGCGGGCCAGCTCGAGCGCGTAGGCGCGGCCGAGCCCGCGCCCGGCGCCGGTGACGATCGCGACCCGCTCGGCGAAGTCGGGGCGCCCCACCGGCTCAGCCCGACTTCGAGCGCCCCACCTGCTCGTAGTACCGCGCCGGCCAGGCGGACGGGTCCTTGTAGTGGATGTGGATCATCTCGCCGTCGGGATCCTCAAGGTTGTGCTCCTCGACCCAGAGCGGATGCCCGAGCTGGTCGATCGGGAAGATCTCGTGGAGCATGTGGCAGTGGCACCCGTAGATCGGGTAGTCGGTCTTGCCGTGGGTGATCCCGCGCGCCTCGCGCATGAGGTGGAAGGAGGCGGGCGCGTCGTAGACGCCGAAGGTCGGATAGCGGACGCGGCTCTCCGAGAGCCGCACCACGTCCGGCTGGTAGGCGTGGGAGAGCATCCGGTGGCAGGCGCCCAGCGGCCGGCCGCGCAGGATCACGGTCTCCTCCCGCTCTTCCATCCAGAAGGTCGAGCCGTGGGAGCGCCAGGCGACCGCCCAGGCCGGGATCGAGTCGGCGATCGTCAGATCGCGGACCGCGGCGATGAACGGCGACATCACGACCTCGGCGGTGCGCTCGAGCGCCTCCTCCGCCGCCGCCTCGCCGAGGTGCCAGGCGATCCAGGACAGGAGGCCCGCGATCGTCACCCCGATCGGGTCCTTGGCGCCGACCAGCTCGCGGTCCATGCCCGCCGCGATCGCCAGCAGCCGCTCGTGGTCCTCGGCGGCCGCGGCAAGCTGCACCTGCAGCGAGAGCGGCGTCGCCATCCGGTCGAGCTCCTCATCGCTGAAGAGCCGCTCGCGCGTGCCCGCGGGCAGCCCGCCGACCGGCTTCTCGACCCCGGCGCGCCGGTAGGCCTCGGCGGGGACGTCGGCCGGGTCCTTATAGACGTCGAGCGTGGTCGCGCCGGCGGCGTCCTCCGGCAGCCCGATCACCGCGATCGGATAACCGAAGAGCTCGATCGGCGCCGTCTCCAGGAACAGGATCTCGGTCGCCAGGAAGGCCGGCAGCGAGTCGCGGCCGTGGGTGAAGGGACGCGCGCCCTCCAGCTCGGCGAAGCCGACCGGCCCGCCGTAATGGCCGTAGGTCGGATAACGCATCCGCCGGCCGCTGGTCTCCGGCCGCTCCCAGGAGAGGCCCTCGCTCTCCGGCGCCCGCCACCAGCGGATCGGCCCCCAGGGGTCGAGCTCGAAGCGGACCCGCTGCTCGTCCTCGCTCACCTCGAAGGTGCTGCCGGACGCGCGCAGGCGCTCGGCCAGGAGCAGCGCCCGGTCGCGGGCGCCGAGGCCCGCGTAGCGGCGGACGAAGGGCCGCGTGCCGTACTCGCCGACCCAGGTCAGCGCCAGGTCGTGGGCGGCCTGCCCGGCCTTCTCGATGATGTAGGTCTGCAGCACACCCATCCAGCTGACGTAGGCGTCGTAGATCCCGAGGCACTCCTGGTTCATCTGGTCGACGATCCAGTCGACCTCGCCGAGGTTGCGGGACTTCGCCGCGCGCTCGACCTGGACCGACAGCGGCGTCGCCAGCAGGTCGAGCGTCTCCTCGTCGAAGACGCGCGCGGCCATCAGGCCGACCCCCCCGGCCGCAGGTCCCACTCGGGCGGCGCGTCGTCGACCGCCACTTCAGTCGCCAGCAATCGCCCCGTCTGCGGGCAGATGAACTGGCGGAAGGCGATCTTCTGGTCGGTGTGGATGCTCGGCTCGGGCACGTGCGGGTTGGCCTCGGTGATCGGCAGCTCGCGGACCAGGGCGCCGAGCTTGAAGTTGCGCCCGGCCGGGCCGAGCGCCACGTCGCCATGGCGGATCTCGCCGTCGACTACCCGCAGGTACTCGCTGACCCGGCCGTCGGCCGGCGCCGCCCCGTCGCCCTCCTCGGCCGCCTCGCCCTCCCACGGCTTGCCCTCGGCGAGCCGCTCCTCGACCAGCCGCCTGCGCTCCGCCTCGGTCGCCTCGCCGTCGACCTGCTCGTCGGCGATCACCACCCCGTAGGCGCGCCGCGCCCACTCGGCGGTCACCCGCCCGGCGAGCACGTCCTCCAGCACCAGCTCCGGGTCGCGCTCGACCGGGTCGCCGTAACCGCCGGCGCCCGCCCAGGCGAAGACCCAGACGTCGTCGGGCGTCGGCGCCCGGTCGAAGGTCTTGGCCGGGACGTGGTCGAGCTCGCCCTCCAGCTCCGCCAGCGAGGTCGGCATCTTGCCGCTCTTGGCGATCCGCTCCTGGACCTTCGCGCCTTTCACCTGGATGTAGCTGTTGGTCGAGGTCGGGTAGCCGCCGAACAGCCCGGGCCCGGGAACCGCCACCTCGCCGGTGATCGTCGCCAGCGCGACCGAGTCGGTCATGTGCGGGACGATCGCCCCCTCGGCGCCGTTGCCGCCGCGGAACTTGCCCGCGCCGCCGGAGTTCGGCAGCTCCTTGCGCCAGAGGTAGAGCAGCGGGTAGAAGAGCTCGTTGTCCTCGACGTTCGGCATCGTCGACTGCAGGTCCCAGGAGAAGCCGCCGGTGTCCTGCCCGTCGCGCCAGGAGAGCGCCGGCAGCGCCGAGCCGACCGGGTCGAGCAGGAACGAGGAGTACGGATTGCCGCGCTGGTCGAGGCCCGAGGTGGCGTTGATCGGGAAGCCGAGCTCGCCCATGCAGCTGCCGACCTCGGACAGCATCTCCGGGTCGGTCGAGCTGGCCAGCATCTTCGAGATCACCAGGCCGCCGAGGCCGATCGAGTGCAGCAGGGTGAGGGCGGTGCCGCCGGAGACCGCCGCCGGATGGGTCGCGCAGCTGATCGTCCCCGGCTCGACGTCGAACTCGCAGTGGCGCAGCGCCCCCTCGATGCAGAACATCTGGTCGTAGAGCATGGTCGAGTTGAGCATCGAGGTGACGGCGCCTTTCCAGGCCGGGAAGGCGGCGTTCAGGGTGCCCTCCTGGGGGGCCGACCCCCGGTTGGAGAAGATCAGCTTGTCGCCGCGCTTGGTCAGCGACACGCGGTTCTTGTAGAGGCCGCGATCGCCCGGCAGCGAGACCTCCATCCACCCCTCCTCGGTCCAGGTCCCGTCGGGGATCGTGTCGAGGCGCTTGATGAAGGCCGCCTCGGAGTCGTCCTGGAGCTTGCGCATCGTCGCCTTCACGGTGCTCGCGCCATAACGCTCGACCAGGCCTTCGATCCGCTCCACCGCCATCTTGCAGCCGGTGACCTCCGCCCGCAGGTCG
Source organism: uncultured Actinomycetes bacterium (assembly GCA_937907435.1). Taxonomy (GTDB): domain Bacteria; phylum Actinomycetota; class Thermoleophilia; order Solirubrobacterales; family 70-9; genus VAYN01. Next base: position 7,788 of record CALCIA010000239.1, on the reverse strand, counting down.
AGCGCCACGAGCTTCGGCATCCGCGAGGTCCGCGTGTACTGCTCCTCGATGTCGCGGCGCAGCCTGCCGCCCTCGACGATCTTCACCGGCGGGATGCAGGGGGACTCCCAGAAGACATCGGGGGCCATCGGGTTGAAGCCGCCCGGCGCGGTGCCGCCGAGGTCCCACTGGTGCAGGGTGTTGGCGACCCAGCAGAAGAGCCGGCCGTCGACGAAGACCGGCGCCGCCACCCCCATGTCGCTCTGGTGCGTGGCCCCGATCCAGGGGTCGTTGAACATGAAGATGTCGCCCGGCGCGATCCCCGGGTTCTCGCTGCGGTTCTCCAGCGTCCACTTGACCGAGGAGCTGGTCGCCGAGGCGAGGTACTGGAGGAAGGGACCGAAGAAGACAAAATCGCCGGTCTCGTCCAGGATCACCGGGTTGAAGTCGTGCCCGTAGGCGCAGATCGGCGAGCCGGAGATCCGCATGATCAGGTTGCCGTGCTCGGTGTTGATGTTCCAGAGCGCGTGGCGGAGCACCTCGTGGGTGACCGGTTCGACCTTCTCGTCGGCCTCCTGGTGGAGCTCCAGCGAGGGGTCGATCGACAGCTCCTCCGGCGGCATGTAGGGGTAGGTGCGGCCGTCCCAGCTGATCGTCGCGTCGGTTGCGTTCATCGTCTCTCTCCTCGCTTCAGCGGGTCGCCGCCGCCGAGCCGGCGGCGAGGTTCTGGTCCAGGGGGGCGCCGACGTCGATCACGATCGACCCCAGCGGGTCGACCCGGCCGGTCGCGCCGGGCGGCACGACGACCGTGGTGTCGGGCAGGTCGAGGATCGTCGGGCCGGCGAACTCGAAGCCCGCGCCGAGCGCGTCGGAGGGGACGACCTCGGTCGAGTGGAAGCCGCCGAGGTCGCGCCAGTACACCTCGCGGTGCACCGTCTCGACCGCCTCGCGGGGCTCGATCTCGGGCAGCTCCGGGGTCCGCAGGCGTCCGCGGGCGAGCACCCGGTAGACGCCGATCTGGGTCCCCGCGTCGGGGAACGCCGAGCCCTCCCCGTAGGTCTGCTCATAACGCTCGATGAAGTGGTCGACCTGGGCGGCGGCCTCGGCCTCGCCCAGCGTCCCGCCGGGCACCGGCACCTCGACCTGGTGGATCTGCATCGAGAACTTCATGTCGGCGAAGCGGACCAGCTCGATCTGGTCGTCGTCGAAGCCCTCGTCGCGGAGCTGCTCCGCGGCCTCCTCCTCGAGGCGCGCGTAGATCGAGTTCAGCTGGTCGGGGGAGAACGGCGCCGTCGCCAGCTCGGAGTGCTCGTGCACGTGGAGGACGTCGGAGGACATCACCCCGAGCGCCGACCAGGTGGAGGCGAAGTCGCCGAGCGGCACGACGACCTGGCGGCAGCCGAGCTCACGGGCGAACTCGACCGCGTGGGCGCCGCCCGCGCCGCCGAACGCGTAGACGACGAAGTCACGCGGGTCGAGGCCGCGCTCGACTGTCATCTGGCGCATCAGGTCGGCCATCTGGGACTCGACGATCCGCACCGCGCCGTCGGCCGCCTCGATCGGGTCCATGCCGAGCTCCGCCGACACTGCCTCGAGCGCCTTGCGCGCCGCGTGCAGGTCGAGCTTCAGCTCGCCGCCGAGGAAGGTCTCCGGGTTGTAACGGCCGAGCAGGAGGTCGCAGTCGGTGACCGTCGGCCGGGTGCCGCCGCGCCCGTAACAGGCGGGGCCGGGCTGGGCCGCGGCGCTCTCGGGGCCGACCCGCATCGTCGCGCTCTGCTCGTCGAGCCAGACGATCGAGCCGCCGCCGGAGCCGATCGACTCGATGTCGAGCCGCGGCATGAAGAACGTGTACTGGTTGATCACGGTCTCCGAGGCCGACAGCGGTTCGCCGTCGGCGATGATCCCGACGTCGAAGGAGGTGCCGCCCATGTCGCCCGCGATCACGTTGGGGTGGCCCATCTGGCGCGCCAGGTAGGCGGCGCCGGTGACGCCGCCGACCGGCCCGGAGCCGATCGTGAAGAGCGGCTTGCCCGCCGCCTGCCGCGCCGGGACGACGCCGCCCGCCGCCTGCATGATCAGCAGCGGATGCTGGAGGCCGCGCTCGCTGGTCGCCTCGTCCACCTGCTTGACGTAGTCGGCCGTGCTGGGGCCGATGAAGGCGTTGATCGCGGCGGCCGCGGTGCGCTCGTACTCACCCGGCTTGGCGATCAGCTCGTGGGCGCAGCAGACGAACACGTCGGGGGCGATCTCTTCGACCAGCTCGCGCACGCGCAGCTCGTGGGCCGGATTGACGAAGCCCCAGAGGAAGGAGATCGCGATCGCCTCGACGCCTTCGGCGACCAGCTCCTCGATCGCCGCCCGCGCCTCGTCCTCGTTCAGGTCGAGGAAGACGGCGCCGGACCAGTCGAGCCGCTCCGAGACCTCCTTGATCCGCCCCGGGGGGACGATCGGGTCCGGCTTCTGGTGGCGCGACACGTGCAGCAGGCGGTCGATCGGCAGCCCCGCCGAACGCCCGTAGGAGCGCATGATGATCAGCGCGTCGCCGTGGCCGGCGGTGGTGATCAGCCCCGTCTTCGCGCCCCGCATCTGCACCAGGACGTTGGTGCCGACCGTGGTCCCGTGGAGGAGCAGGTCGGTCTGGGCGAGGAAGTCCTCGAGCGAGAGGTCGAGCTTGCGCGCCGCCTCACCGAGGACGTCCAGGAAGCCTTCGTGGAAGTTGGGCGGGGTCGATGACGTCTTCGCGTTGAGGACCCGTCCCTGATCGTCGAGTACGACGCAATCGGTGAACGTACCCCCGATGTCGACGCCACAGTAGTACTTCACCCGCTGCTCCTTTCCTGACCGTTACCGCGAAAGAACTGTGTGGAGGCTGCCGGGACACACCCGACAGCCTCCACCGGCACCGTTACTTGCCGAATTCTTCCTGCCACTTGGTTTTGAAGAACGTCACGAAGTCGTTCTTCGGTTCCCGGTACTGACCGGCCGGGGGCAGGTTTTCTTTGGTCACGATGGCGTAGTCGAAGATTTCGAATCCGCCATAGCTCGGTTGTGGGCTGGTGTCGAACGGGGTTTCGCGGGCGAAGTACTCCGCCGCCTGGTCGACGCCGATCCAAGCCGACGCGTCGTAGGGGACGTCGACGACTTCGTTGATCTCACCCTTGCGCATCAGTTCGATCGTCCCCAGGTCGGCGTGGAAGGTGACCACCCACGGCCGTTCGGGGAATTCCTTGCCCGCGTACTTGGACGCGATCACCGGTGCCCCGGCCTGGCCGGCCGAGTCGAACGCGAACCAGAACGCCTTCAGGTTCGGGTTCTGGGTCAGCTGGTCGGTGACCGTCTGCTGCGTCCCCTGGACCAGGTTGGCGGCGTCGGTGACGGATTTCGCCGAGATCTTCACCTTGCCACCCGATTCGCTCACCGCTTTTTCGAGTTCTTCGGTGCGGGCGTGGCCCCAGCCGGCGGGGTAGTCGGCGACCGCGATTTCGGCGGTGCCTTCGACCGATTCGAGTTTTTTCATCAGGCTTTCCGACAGGATCTGCCCGGCCTTGCCCTCGTCCGGGTAGTACGTCCCCGACCAGTTCGGATCGGGTTCGACCTGGCCGGTGACCTCGATCATCGGCACGCCCATCTTCTTGGCTTTGATCAGCTGCGCTTTGATCAGCGAGGGTTCGATGCCGATCACGAAGATCGCTTCCGAGCCGCTGTTCAGGAGGCTTTCGCCGCAGGCGGCCATCTTCGTCGGTTCGCCCTGCGCGTCGCAGACCGTCGCCGACCAGCCGAGCGTGCTCGTCGCCTCCTTCAGCGCGTTTTCGGCGCGCTGGGCCGATTCGATCGACCCGAGGATCTGCAGGATCCCGACTTTTTTGGCCGGCAGTTTGACCGGGCTTTCGGCGACTTTCGCCGCCGCCGCTTCCGCGGCTTCTTTCCGGTTGCCGGTGCCTTCCTGGATCCCGGTGGGCTTCGCGTTGCCTTCCGCTTCTTCGCCGCCGCCGGTCGTGTCGCTGCCGCCGCCACAGGCGGCGACGAGCATCCCCAGCGCCAGCACCAAGACCACCAAGGGGGCCCAAGACCGCACCCTCCATGACTTCCTTGCCGCAGAACCTCTCATCGATTCTCTCCTCTTCCCCATTGGGTTGGACCGCGGCTCACGCCGCGTAGCAGCGCTCGACGAGCGCCGCATCACTGATTGCTTCGGCCTGCAGCTCACCGACGAGCCGGCCCTCGCGCATCACCAACACGCGGTTACAGGTACCTACGAGCTCGCTGAACTCGGACGAGATGAAGATGACTCCCTTCCCCGCCTTCGCCAGCGCTTCCATCAGCTTGTAGGTCTCCTCCTTGCCCTCGACGTCGACACCGTGCGTGGGCTCGTCGAAGATGAATACCTCGGCGTCGCTGTCGAGCCATTTCGCCAGCATCACCTTCTGCTGGTTGCCGCCGGACAGGTTCTTGACCGGCGCCTCCTCGTCGGCGACCTTGATCCCGACCCGGTCGATCAGCGAGCGCGCGTAGCGGCGCTCGTCCCCGCGCCGCGGCATCGGCAGCCAACGGTGGGCGCGATGCGCGCGCAGGCGCGGCAGGGTGATGTTCTTGCGCACCGAGAAGTCGGTGATGTTGCCCTGGCCCTTGCGATCCTCGGGGAGCAGGACGATGCCCGCGCGCAGGGCGTCGCGCGGGGTGCGGATCCTGACCTCCTTGCCGGCGGCGAGGATGCGCCCGGCGGTGGGACGGTCGGCGCCGTAGATCAGCCGGGTCAGCTCGGTGCGGCCGGAGCCGACGAGGCCGGCGATGCCGAGCATGTCGCCGCGGTGGACGCTGAAGCTGACGTTCTCGACCACGCCGTCGAGGCCGATCCCCTCGACCCGCAGTAGCTCCTCGGCGCCCGGGCCGACCGGCGGCACCGTCGACTGGCGCTTCTCGTCGGCGACCACCGCGTTGCCGGTGATCTGGCCGATCAGCGACTCCTGGGTCAGCTCGGCGGTCGGGCCGCGGTGGACGACCTCGCCGTCGCGCATGACCGTGACCGTGTCGGTCACCTGGAAGACCTCGTCGAGGCGGTGGGTCACGTAGACCACCGCCACGCCGCGGGCCTGGAGTTTGCGGACGACGCCGTGCAGGTGCTCGATCTCGGTGTCGGTCAACGAGGCGGTCGGCTCGTCGAGGATCAGCACCCGCGCCTCGACCGCGAGGCCGCGGGCGATCATCACCAGGCGCCGCTGCGCCGGGCCGAGGTCGCCGACCATCGCGGCGGGCGAGATGCCCGCGTCCAGCAGGTCGAGCGCTTCCGCGGTCTTGCGCCGCAGCGCCCGGCGGTTGACGAGGACGGCGGCGCTCTTCGGGTAGCCGAGGCCGAGCTCGACGTTCTCGGCGACCGAGAGGTTCGGCACGTCGATCAGCTCCTGGTGGACGACGGCGATCCCGAGCTGGGTGGCCTCGTGGGGGTGGGAGATCTCGACCGGCTCGCCGTCGAGGATGATCCGGCCGGCGTCGGGGGCGACCGCGCCCGCCAGCACCTTGATCAGGGTGCTCTTGCCGGCGCCGTTCTTGCCCAACAGGCCGAGCACGTGGCCGCCGTGGATCTCGACGTCGACGTCGTCGAGCGCGCGCACGCCCGGGTACTGCTTGGTCAGGCCCTCGGTGACGAGCGAGATCGGGGTGCTCATGCGACCCGTTGCCCGAGGCGGCTGACGAGGACGGCGGAGATCAGGATCGCGCCCTGGACCAGGTTGATCACGTACGTTTCGAGGTTCAGCATCGTCAGCCCGGTCTGGATCACGCCGAGGAAGAGGACGCCGAGGATCGTGCCCGGGATGTTGAACTCGCCCGGCCTGAACACGGCCGAGCCGAGGAACGCGGCGGCGAACGCCGGCAGCAGGTAGGAGGTCCCCGGCGAGGGGCTGTAGGCGGCCGACTGGGAGCTGATCAGGATCCCGACCACGGCGGCGGCGAGGCCGACCGCGACGAAGCCGAGCAGGCGCAGGAACTTGGTCCGGATGCCCGCCAGGCGGGCCGCTTCAGGGTTGCCCCCGATCGCGTACATGTAGCGACCTAATTCCGTGCGGTCGAGCATCACCCAGAGCAGCGCCGCGATCACGGCGGCGATCCAGATCATGTTGCTGAAGCCGAGGAAGGTGCCCTGGCCGATCTTGGCGTAGGCCGCCGGCACGCCGGAGAAGATCGTGTCCTGACTCGTTAACGCGAACTCGACCCCGGTCAGGACCGTGCCCATCGCCAGCGTGATGATGAACGAGGGGCCGCCGAGGTAGGAGATCAGGTAGCCGTTGAGGGCGCCGGCGGCGATGCCGAGCAGCAGGGCGACGACCAGCGCGATCTCCCAGTTCCAGCCGTGGGTCGCCATCAGCGTGATCGCGGCGCCGTCGGCGAGGCCGATCATCGCGCCGAAGGAGAGGTCGAAGTCCTGCATCACCAGGACGACGGTGAGGCCGCAGGCCATCACCAGGGACGGCGCCGCGACGGTCAGGATCGACTTCGCGTTGTTGCCGGTGGCGAAGGTGTGCGGGCGGGCGATGCAGAAGACGGCGACCGTCAGCAGGAAGGCGAGCACGACGCCGTACTTGGCGAGGAACGCCTCGACGGTGGCCCGGCCGGAGCGCTTCACGGCCGCGCCCTTGGGCCCTTCGGTCGCCGGCTCGGGGGCCGGGGCCACGACGCCGGCCTCCCCGTTGGCCTCAGCGGGCATCGGCGAATTCCCCCCGGCTGCCACGACCGTGGCCGTTGAAGCTTCGTGATCCCAGCATGCGCAGTGCCAGCCTTCCCATTGGTGTTCCCGTACCGCTCGCGACCGTCGCGCGATCTACCGAACGATTGGTGCATCTTAGAGATCAGCTTCGGCGCTCGTCAAGGCCATCGGCGCATAAAAACCTGACAAACGATTGGTATTGATCGCGTAACCTCCCCGCTCCAGCAACGAGATCGGAGGGAGCAATGGGACTCGAAGGGAAAGTCGTGCTGATCACCGGCGCGGGCCAGGGGATCGGCGAGGCGACGGCGCGGCGGATGGCCGAGGAGGGCGCCAAGGTCGTCGTCTCCGACGTCAACGAGGAGACCGGCACGGCGGTCGCCGAGCGCCTGCGCGAGGACGGCGCCGAGGCGGTCTTCGTGCGCGCCGACGTCTCCTCGCGCGACGACGTCAAGGCCCTGATCGAGGCGACCAAGGAGGCCTTCGGCGGCCTCGACGTCCTCCACAACAACGCCGGCGTCCACGAGACCAACTTCACCGCCGAGGCGCGCAGCGACCAGCTCGACGAGGAGATCTGGGACCGCGTCATCGGCATCAACCTCAAGGGCACCTGGATGTGCTCCAAGTACGCGGCCCCGGTCCTCGCCGAGGCCGAGGGCGGCGGCGTGATCGTCAACGCCGCCTCGATCGGCGGCCTGGTCGGCTACCCGATGGGCAGCGCCTACGGCCCCTCGAAGGCCGGCGTCATCCAGCTCACCCGCGTCATGGCGATCGAGCTCGCCCCCCAAGGCACCCGCGTCAACAGCTACTCACCGGGCAACACCGACACCCCGATGGTGCAGAAATACTACGACTCGGGCACCCCCGAGGAACGCAAGATGGTGATGCAGCAACTGCTCGGAACCCACCTGATGCCCCGCATGCCGGAGCCCCGCGAGGTCGCCAACGTGGTCGTCTTCCTGGCCGGCGACGAATCCTCGATGGTCACGGGGTCCAACTTCGTGATCGATGCGGGGACTACGGCTTGGCGGGGGATGCGGGGTTAGGCGGCTGACCGAGGTGGCGCGGGGGTGTCCTGGGCTCCTCATGGGGGTCCTGGCAGGCTGTGA
>CALCIA010000238.1 GCA_937907435.1 uncultured Actinomycetes bacterium | reverse complement strand
AAGGTGACTGGAGTTCAGACGTGTGCTCTTCCGATCTAAGAAGAGCTGCTGGGCGTGCCGAAGGCGCTGCTGGAGGAGTTCGGCGCGGTGTCTCCGGAGGTGGCCGAGGCGATGGCCAAGGGGGCGCTGGAGCGCTTCGGGGCCGATGTCGCGGTCTCGATCACCGGGATCGCGGGGCCGGACGGCGGGACCGAGGAGAAGCCGGTCGGCTACGTCTGCTTCCACGCGCTGCTCGCCGACGGCACCGCGATCGCCCGCTCGCCGGTCATCCCCGGCGACCGCGCCGACATCCGCGAACGCTCCGGCCTGGTCGCGATGCACCTTTTGCGCGATCTGCTCTCCTAAATTCACAGAGATGTTGCGAAGCGGTGTTGAGCCGCGCGCATTTCCTTCCTAGCTTGGCGGCATGGCAAGTCAAGAGAGGCAAGGGAAGCGACAGCGGCTGTTCGTGGCGCTCGATCTTCCCGACAAGATCCGAGACGGATTGACGGCGTGGGGGGAGGGCGAGCTGATCGACCCTGGCCTGCGGCCGGTGCGGCCGGAGTCGCTGCACGTGACGCTGGTCTTCCTCGGCCACCGCGAGGCGGACGAGGCGGCGGCGATCGTCGAGGCGGTGCGGAATCTGAGCGCTCCGCCGGTGCTGATGAAGCTCGAGGACCCGATCTCGCTGCCGCGCCGGCGGCGGGCGGCGGTGTTCGCGCTCCCGGCGCCGTCCCCGGCCACGACCGACCTCCACCACGGGTTGGTGGACAAGATGGTCACGGCGGGGCTCCACGAGGACGACGGGCGTGATTTCTGGCCCCACGTCACGGTCGCCAGGGTGCGTCAGGAAGGGCGTCGACCGCGCCGTCCGACGGCCGTCACGAGGCGCCCGGGAGACCTCCCGGACCCGCTCAAAGAGCCGTTCTATGCCGTCCGGTTGACGCTCTACCGTTCTGAACTCCAGCCAGGTGGTGCGCGCTACGTGCCGCTGGCCCAAGTCGAGCTGTCCTAGAGGGGGCAGCAGTGAGGTGATGATCTGAGATGGCGGAGAAGAAAGTGAACCTGAAGGACGCCTCCGCGAAGGAGGCCAAAGCGAAGGACGCCGCCCTCGAGGCTGCCGTCACCCAGATCGAGCGCGACTTCGGCGTCGGCTCGCTGATGCGGCTCGGCGACAAAGGCACGGTCAAGGTCGACTCGATCCCGACCGGCTCGCTGGCGCTCGACCTCGCGCTGGGGATCGGCGGCGTGCCGCGCGGCCGGATCATCGAGATCTTCGGCCCCGAGTCCTCGGGTAAGACGACGCTGGTCAACCACATCATCGCCGAGGCCCAGGCGCTCGGCGGCGTCTGCGCCTTCATCGACACCGAGCACGCGATCGACCCGGTCTACTCGCGGGCGATCGGCGTCGACACCGACGAGCTGCTGGTCTCTCAGCCCGACTACGGCGAGCAGGCCCTGCAGATCGCCGACCGGCTGATCGCCTCGGCGGCGGTCGACATAGTGGCGATCGACTCGGTCGCGGCGCTGACCCCGAAAGCGGAGCTCGACGGGCAGATCGGCGACACCACGGTCGGCCTGCAGGCGCGGCTGATGTCGCAGGCGCTGCGGAAACTGGCGGGGAGCCTCAACCGGACCAAGACGGTCTGCATCTTCACCAACCAGATCCGCGAAAAAGTCGGCGTCCAGTTCGGCTCGCCGGAGACCCAGCCGGGCGGCCGGGCGCTGAAGTTCTACTCGTCACAGCGGCTCGACATCCGTCGGATCGAGACCCTGAAGGAAGGGACCGAAGCCGTCGGCAACCGGGTTCGTGTGAAAGTCGTCAAGAACAAGGTCGCGGCGCCGTTCCGCCAGGCCGAGTTCGACATCGAGTACGGGGTCGGCATCTCCCGCGAGGGCGGCCTGCTCGACTTCGGGATGGAACAGGATCTGGTGCAGAAATCCGGCTCGTTCTTCTCCTACGGCGAAACCCGCCTCGGACAGGGCCGCAACAACGCCAAGCAGTTCCTGAAGGACAACCCCGAGCTGTCCCTGGAGATCGAAACGAAGGTGCGTACGGCGCTCGGAATCGGCACTGCGCCGGGCGATGCCGCAGCTGAGCAGGACAACCCGATCGCGGAGGCCCAGGCCGCCTAGAGCGGCCTGTCCCCGGCCTCCACGCACGGGGCTCTCCACACCAATAGGATTCGCGCCGCGCGATGAACCAAACGCTCTTCTACATCTGCGGCGGCGTCCTCGTCGTCTCAGCCGTCGTCGTCAGCTTTGTCGGGCTGAAAAACAACAATTTCCCCGGCAAATTCATGCCGGCGATCATCGTCTGGTTCGCGATCTTCGCGGTCGGCGCCGGCACCTTCGCCGTCCTTCACGGCAAGGACGAGTCGAAGGAACACGACGCCGAGTACGCCAAAGCCAGCGAAGAAATCAAGTACAACGAGACCGAAGGTCCGTTCGTGAGGGCGCAGGAAGAAGCCGCCGAAGAATCCGAAGCCGAAAGCGGCGAAGAATCCGGCGAAGCCCCCGAAGCTGAAGAAGAAGGCGAAGCCGCCGAAGGCGGGGAAAGCGGCGAAGAAGGCGCCCCGGCCGAAGAAGGCGGGGAAGCCGCGGCCGGCGGCGATGCGGCGGCCGGCGCGACCGTGTTCTCGACCACCTGCGCGGCCTGCCACGGCGAAACCGGCCACGGTGGCGCCGGCGGTCCCGATCTGACCACGATGCCGCTGGCGCAGACCGAAGAAGGCGCGATCCAGCAGGTCACCAACGGCGGTGGCGGCATGCCTCCCTTCGGCGGGACGCTGTCGGAAGAAGAAATCGAAAACGTGGCGGCCTACGTCGTCCACGAAATCGTCGGCAAGTAGTCCTCGGCCCCTTGGCCTGGCCGACGGCGGCCTTCCTCTCGATACCCTGAGCGCGTGAAGCGCTTCCACGTCACCACCTTCGGGTGCCAGATGAACGTGCACGACTCCGAGCGGATGCGGGGCATGCTGGTCTCGCTCGGCTACGAGGAGGCCGCGGAGCGCTCCGAAGCCGACCTGATCCTCTTCAACACCTGCTCGATCCGCGAGTCGGCCGACAGCCGCTTCATCGCCCACCTGGGCGAGGCGAAGCGGCTGAAGAGCGAAGACCCGGGCCGCACGGTCGGCGTCGGCGGCTGCTGGGCCCAGTCGGTGAAGGAGGAAGTCTTCGAGCGCTTCCCGTTCGTCGACGTCGCCTTCGGCCCCGGCCAGATCCACAAGCTGGCCGAGTTCCTCAACTCCGACTCGCTGAGCGCCCAGGGGTACTTCGAGTTCGAGGACTTCTCCGGCCACCTGCCCGCCCGCCGCGAGCGCGAGTTCCAGGGCTGGCTGCAGATCTCCCAGGGCTGCAACTGCGTCTGTTCGTACTGCATCGTGCCCTCGACCCGCGGCCGCGAGGTCAGCCGCGATCCGGCCGAGCTGATCGCCGAGGCCGAGGCGCTGGCCGCCGACGGCGTGCGCGAGGTGACCCTGCTGGGCCAGAACGTCAACAGCTACGGCCGCGATCTGCCGAAGGGCTCCCGCATGAGCTTCGCCGAGCTGCTGGCGCGGGTCGACGCGGTACCCGGCATCGACCGCATCCGCTACACCAGCCCGCACCCGAAGGACATGAAGGAGGACGTGATCCGCGCCCATGCGGAGCTGCCCTCGCTCTGCGAGCAGATCCACCTGCCCCTCCAGTCGGGCTCGAGCGCGGTGCTGAAACGGATGCGTCGCACCTACAACCGCGAGCGCTACATGGACCGCGTCGCGCTGATCCGCGAGCACGTCCCCGACTGCGCGATCACCACCGACATCATCGTCGGCTTCCCCGGCGAGACCGAGCGGGATTTCGCCGAAACCCTGGAAGTCGCGGAGGAGGTCGCCTACGACGGCGCCTTCACCTTCATCTTCAGTCCCCGCCGCGAAACCGAGGCGGCGACGATGAACGGCCAGCTGCCGCACCCAGTCAAGGTCGAGCGGATGGAACGGCTGGTCGAGGTGGTCCAGCGGCGGGCCGCGGAGCGGGCGCAGCGGTTCGTCGGCCGCACGATGGAGGTGCTGGTCGAGGGCCCGAGCCGGACCGACCCGACTCGCCTGCGCGGTCGCACGCGCCACAACAAGGCGGTGAACTTCGAAGGGGCGGCGGCCCCGGGGGAGATGGTCGACGTGGCGATCGAATCGGCCACCTCGCAGACCCTCTCCGGCATCGCCGCGCGCCCGCTGTCCCCGCTCCTCTGAGCGCTTGACCGTCCTCGCGATCTTCGGGCCCACCGGCGTGGGCAAGACCGGGGTCGCGGTGGAGCTGGCGCGGCTTTTGAGCTGGCGCGGCGAGGAGCCGGTCGCGATCAACTGCGACGCCCTGCAGATCTACGAGGGCCTGGACGTACTCACCGGGACCGCTACGGCAGCCGAGCAGGCCGTGCTGCCACATGAGTTACTCGGGATCGTCCCGATCACCTCCGACTTCTCGATCCGCGACTACATGCCGCTCGCGCACCGGGCCATCGACGCCGCGCTTGCCGAGGGCAAGACCCCGATCGTGGTCGGGGGGACGGGCCTCTACCTACGCGCCGCCCTCGCCGACCTGTCGCTGCGAAAAGTCCCTGCGTTCGACGAGGCCTCGGAGCTCTGGTCGGGGGAGACCCGACACCCGACCCGTCTCTTCGGCCTCGATATGGACCGGGCGAAGCTCTACGAGCGGATCGACGCGCGCGTCGACTGGATCGTGGCGAACGGCGGGGAGGAGGAGGCGCGCCGCGCCGACGCCCTCGGCCCCGGCCGCACCGCCCGCAAAGCGCTCGGCCTGAACGAAATCCTCGCCGGCGACCTGGAGACGATGAAGCGCCGCTCCCGCAACTACGCCCGCCGCCAGCTCACCTGGATGCGCAAAATCCCCAACCTGACGACGATCGACCGCACAACCATGACCGACGCCGAGGTCGCCTCGGTCGTTCGATGCGGTTTGCAAGATGGTTTCCGACCGAACGGATAGTTTTCGCAGCGTGACTCCGAGTCAGGCAGAGGAAAGAGCAGGTCTTGCGCAGCAGTACGTCCCCTTCCAGGACGTCAATTTGGCCGGAATTAGATCCAAGGTAGCCGAGGCATTGGCGCTGATTGGGCGCAGCAACGTCTTCCGTGAATACACCCTGCATGACATTTCACACGTCGACCACATGCTGGGCTCACTTGATTGGATTGTTCCGGCCGCTACGGCGGATGCCATGACGCCAGCCGACTGGCTTCTGACCGTTCTCGGCATTTACTTTCATGATCTCGGGATGCTTGTAACCGAAGAGGAGTTTCAAGCACGCAATGACTCGGATTTCCCGGAGTTCAGGAAGGAACAACTCTTCGCAGGGGATTCCGGAAAAGACTATGAGGACAAGGTCGCCGAGTTAGGAGAGGACGAGGAGCGCTTCCTTTACCAGGAATATGTTCGATACCACCATGCAGAGCGGATAGCCGACTGGATCTCCGGACGCGCCTCCAAACGTCGAGGAGTCTCGGAGACTACCGCTGAGGCTGTAGCTTCAATGCTCTCCGCACTGCCCGGCCCATTTCTCTCAGACCTCGCGCTTGTCTGCGAAAGCCATCACTTGGATGATCTTTACGACACCAACAAGTACCGGGTGTCGAGACCGTATGGGCAAGGACCCGAGGTCGCGGCGAACGTTCAATACGCGGCTATTCTGCTCCGAACTGCCGACCTTCTACATATTACGAGCGATCGAACTCCATCCGTGATGTTTCGACTTGTGAATCCCCAGGATCCGGTAAGTCAACGCGAGTGGGCAAAGCAGCACGCTGTTGAGACGGTCAGGTCTCAGGTCGGCAAGGACGAGGACGGCAACTTCTCGAAGGAGGCGGCGCGGAACACCGTCGAGGTGTTTGCGACCTACGATGACGCGGAGGCGTTTTTTGGTCTTACTTCGTACCTTGAATACACGGAGAAGCAACTACAGCTTTCTGCCCAGTGGGCAGCAGCCTCCGTTGCGGAACACGACAGCGAATATTTCTTTCCGTGGAAATCCATAGATACTTCAAATGTCAGGGCCAAAGGATTTTCACCTCAGCAACTCTCATTCACGCTTGACCAAGGTCGCATCCTTGACCTGTTGACGGGCCACACCCTTTACAACGACACCGGCGTAGTCCTTCGAGAGCTAGTCCAGAACAGCTTGGACGCCATTCGTCTCCAAGAAATGCAGGCGGGGCGAGGTCCAAGATCGGGCCTGATCGAGGTCGAATGGAACGAGGACGACCGGGAACTCGTTGTTCGCGACAACGGAACCGGGATGACTAGCGCGGTGATCGAACGAAATCTGCTCAAGGCGGGGTCATCGCGCTACCAAGAGGAAGGCTTTAAGAAGGCATATCCTGAGTTTTCCTCCATTAGCCGATTTGGGATTGGGGTTCTGTCGGCATTCATGATCGCGGATTCGGTCGAGATTGCCACTTGTACGCCGGAGGAGCCAACTGCTCGACAGCTGACGCTGCGATCGGTCCATGGGAAGTATCTCGTCCGACTTCTGGACAAGGATTCTGATCCAACGGCCCTACGCTTAATGCCTCACGGTACCGAAGTGCGTCTGCGTGTTCGCAAATCCGCCAGGATCGGGGACGTTCGGTCGACCTTCAATCGCTGGGTGGTTGTACCCCGATGCGAAGTGTCCCTTGCCGTGAACGAGGAAGTCGCGGCCCGAATCGCATTCGAGTCGCCAAAGCAAGCCTTGGAGCAGCGACTTCAAGAACGCGGAATGAGACTTTGGGACGGTAGCGAACCGCCTGGGGACCGCGTCGTAAAGGTCATTCAACTTGATGAAGAACAGGTGTCCACCGCGATAGCAGTCCAGTGGAGCCGTTATTTCGAAGAGTGGGCATTTCTGAGCACGAAGAGCGTTCCGGTGGGAGATCAAGTCGGTCGATATCTCGTTGGCACCTGCATAGAGGGTATACGCGTCGAAGAAACGACTCCCGGGTTCTTGGAGGATGGCGTTGTTGCATTGGTAGACGCGCGTGGTCCGCTTGCACCTAAAACGAATGTCGCCCGGGCCGGGCTGGAGGCGACCCCTGAGCGACGCCTGATGCTCCGCAGGATCTATTCCGCGTACATCCGGCATATTGAGGAAGAATCGTCAGCCCTTCGTACTAATCGAGGACAGTCTCTGACTTGGGCTGCGCAGGAGGGCGAATCCTTAGTCGCGGACCTCCTGTCAGGTGAGTCTACGGTTGGCCGGTATGTCAACGTTCTTCGCTCCGTTGAGCTTGACGCCTTGGTTGAAGCATTACGGTCGGGAACTCTTCTTCTGACGGAGACTGACGGCAGCCGTGGGATTGTGAGCTGCGAGGCGTTGTCGGACGCAGCCTACCTCTGGACTGTGGACTCGGGACTTGTCAGGTCGGCGGAGGGAATCCTCCGGGAAATCCCAGCCGAAGGTTCACTGAGCGGAATATCGAACAGTTTTTCCAATGGGGGCTTCCAACTCCCTCATGGCGTTACCCTCGTCGGGTTCCATCCTGAGCGAACGCTGTACCAGATGGCCCTTTCTGACCGAGAAGTCGGTGAAATAGTCATAAGGCCAGAGGAACGTAGGATTGATCTCGCATGGCGGAGACCTGACGGTGGAAGCCAATGGCTCGAGCTCGCGTCATCCGAGCCAAATATTCGCGGATACAGACGCCCCGGCGGTCACCCAGTATTCATCGGCAATACCGAGATCCCCGTTGCGGGGCGGAATGGTGAGGTGGCCATTCGCGCGCACGGCTCTTATTACATCTTCGCCGACACTGAGATTGCGAAGTTCGTAGTGCAATCAATGGCGGCACTCTCTGATCAGAACTCAAAAGAGCTCTTTTCTGACGCCATGGTCCTCATTTTGCAGTCATATCTCAATAGGACGCAACGGCCTGAGGACATCACCCGCTTCCTAGAGGGCGTAGAAGATGGACGAGCGCTCAGGCGACTGCAATTGATCGGTGAGGGAGGGGCTAAACTCGATGATGTCGTTCGTATTCTTGAAGAGATGCCGCACAAGTCCTTCGATCCCTCTGCGTGGTTACGCCGGTCAGACCTGATTGGCCCCTAAAGCCGTGAGATTCGAGAAGTGGCAGGCGCTGGGGAACGACTATCTGATCCTCGAGGCGGCGGAGCTTCCTTGGGAGCTGAACGCGAAGCGGGTCGAGTGGCTCTGCGATCCGCACTTCGGGGTCGGCTCGGACGGGATCCTGCTGCTCTCGCGCTCCGAGGACCCGGAGTTCGTCGCGAACCTGCGGATCTTCAACCCCGACGGCTCGGAGGCCGAGCTCTCCGGCAACGGCGCCCGCGAGGCGATCCTCTACCTGCGCCGCCACGGCTGGACCGATGCCGATGAGTTCGCGATCTCGACCGTCGCCGGGCCGATCCGGCCGACGATCACCGGCGAGCTGACCTGCTCGGTCGACATGGGGAAGGCCTCGACCACCTCCAAGGACTTCCCCTCCGGCGGCCCCGACGGCCGCGGCACGGTCCGCTCGGCGGGGCGCGAGTGGGAGTTCCAGCACGTCTCGATCGGTAACCCGCAGTGCGCGATCCTCGTCGACCCGGTCGAGCTGGCCGACCTCGACCTGGAGCTGGTCGGACCCGAGATCGAAGGCTCGACGCTCTTCCCGAACCGCACCAACGTCAGCTTCCTCGCCTTCGACGGCAGCCACGTGCGCGCCCGCATCTTCGAGCGCGGTGTGGGGGAGACGCTCTCCTCCGGCACCGGTGCCTCCGGCGCCGCCGTCACCGCCTTCCTGCGCGGCGCGCCCAGCCCGATCACGGTCGAGCTCGACGGCGGTGAGCTGACCGTCGCGATCGACGACGACCTCGCGGTCCGCCTCGACGGCTGGGCCGAGCCGGTCTACGCGGGCGAGGCGTCGCCCGAGCTGCTCGCCGCGCTCGCCGAGCAGGCCTGACCGTCCCGGCTTCGCGCCCGGGCTTTCGTTAGGTTCCGCGCCATGCCTATAGCCGAGCCTTCCAAGCGCCTCCAGCAGATCCCGCCCTACATGTTCCAGGAACTGGAGCGACGGATCGCGGAGAAGAAGGCCGCCGGCATCGACGTGATCAGCCTCGGCATCGGCGACCCCGACATGCCGACCTACGACTACATCGTCGAGGCGATGCAGCGGGCGGTCGCCGACCCGGCGACGCACCAGTACCCGTCGAACCGCGGCCGCGAGGACTTCCGCCAGGCCTTCGCCGACTTCTACGACCGCCGCTTCGGCGTCGCGGTCGACCCGGCGAACGAGGTGATCCCGGCGATCGGCGCCAAGGAGTGCATCTACAACCTCTGCAACGCCTTCCTCGACCCGGGCGACGTGGCGCTGGCCAGCGATCCCGGCTACCCGGTCTACACCGGCGGCCCGCTGCTCCACGGCGCCACCGCCGAGCTGATGCCGCTGGTGCCGGAGAAGGGCTTCGCGCCGGATCTGAGCGCGATCTCACCCGAGATCGCGGCGAAGGCGCGCCTGATGTTCATCAACTTCCCCAACAACCCGACCGGCGCGATCGTCCCCGACGGCTTCTTCGAGGAGGTGATCGAGTTCGCGCGCGAGCACGAGATCCTCGTCGTCCACGACAACGCCTACTCGGAGACCACCTACGACGGTTATGTCGCGCCGAGCTTCCTGGCGACGCCGGGGGCGAAGGAGGTCGGGGTCGAGGTCTTCTCGGTATCCAAGGGCTACAACATGACCGGCTGGCGCTGCGCCGCGATCCTCGGCCACGCCGACGCGATCCAGAGCTACTGGCGCCTGAAGACCAACGTCGATTCGGGCCTCTTCGAGGCGGTCCAGATCGCCGGCGCCACCGCGATCGCCGGCCCGCCCGAGCCGCTGGCCGAGATGAACGCCACCTACCAGCGCCGCCGCGATCTCGTCGTCTCGGCCCTCGGCGCGATCGGCGTCGACGTCACGCCGCCGAAGGGCACGATCTACGTCTGGGCCCCCGTCCCCGAGGGCCACACCTCGACTTCCTTCGCCGAGACCGTCCTCGAAGAGGCCGCGGTCGTCGTCTCACCCGGCTCGATGTATGGCCCGAGCGGCGAGGGCTTCTTCCGCATCTCCCTCACCACCCCCGACGACCGGATCGAAGAGGCCGTCGAGCGCATGCGCGAGCACTTGGCTTAAACATCCGACCTCGGCGGGTCGGGTAGGTTTGCGCAGCTGATGCACCGGTCGGGGATCCTCGTATGGTTGGTTGTCGCCGCCCTTTTCCTCGGCGGTGGTGCTACCGCCATCGCCGTAGGGGCATCGCGGGGCGGCAGCGATCCGGCCGAATCGAGGGGTGGCGCGGACTCGGCGGTGAGCGAATGGTCCGGCTGGACCGGGGAAGTCTCCTGCGGGTCGATCCCGTTCAATCCGCTCGTCGCGTTTGCCAATCCTACCGACGCGGAGCGCGGGCACACGCCATCTGAGGTCGCACTGCGACGCTACCTCGCAAAGACCAAGCACGACTTCCCACCCTCCAAGCCCCACTCCTGGCGCCTGCTGGTGGAAACTGCGCGCTATGCCGAATTCGGCCGCGGCAGCCTCTCGAACGGCGGCGTCGAAGTCAATTCCTTCGAACGCAGGGCGAAAGGCTGGGCCTGGGTGGGGTATTCGTCCAGTTGTCAGCCCGCGCTTCTCCGCGACCATCAGACTGCAATCACTTGGACGCTGGCACGGGGACAAGTTCTGAAGCCGTCGACCCGGATCGTGAAGGTGGACCTGGGACCCGGGGAATGCGCAGGCCGCGCCAGTCAGGACAAGCGCCTCGAGACCCCTGAATTCCGTGAGGAAAACGGGGCGTTCCTGATGTCCCTCTGGATCCGCCCGATGCCGGAACTTGGCGCGAACGAAGCCTACACGTGCATCGGGACCATCGAGCCGCCTGTCAAGGTCCGGCTGCCGGAACCCCTGGGGGAACGTGACCTCCTCGACGGCGGAGTTTTTCCACCGATGTCATCCACCGAGCAAATCAAGCGCGAGGAAGGAATCTAGGCGCCTTCGCGCTCGGCTTTCTTGCGCCAGTACCGGTCGAGGCCGGACCACTGGTAGGCGGTCGGGACGGCCTGGAACATCTCCTCGGTCGCCTCGGGGTCGTCGAGCGTGGCGGCGATGCGCTTTTGCAGGTCGGCCTCGTAGGTGGCCTCGTCCATCTGGTGGGCGAGCTCGGCCTCTTCGCGCAGGCGGCGCTTCGCCTCGGCGAGGTGGGCGGTCGGGTCCTCGATCGGGCCGAAGTGGGTGAGGGCGAGCTTCTCGGGCTGCCACCCTTCGACCAGTGCGATCGAGTCTTCCCAGGCCTCGACGTCGATGTCCGGGGGTGGGGTCGGGGGGATGACGAGGTTCGTGCCCGGGAGGCGACAGGCGGCGACGTCGCCGACGAAGGCGGTGCCGGTCTCCTCGTGTAGGTAACAGACGTGGTGGGAGGCGTGGCCGGGCGTGTAGGCGACGCGCATGCCCCGCACGGTCTCGCCGCCGGCCAGCGTGGTGACGTTGGCCTCCGGGACCGGCTGGATCTTCCCCCAGAGGTACTCGAGCTGGTCGCCGTAGAGGCGCTCCGCCGAGGCGAGGAGGCGGGACGGGTCGATGATGTGCGGGGCGCCGCGCTCGTGGACGTAGACCGGCAGGTCGGGCCAGCGGGCCACCAGCGCGCCGGTCGCGGCGGCGTGGTCGAGGTGGATGTGGGTGAGGAGGATGGCCTCGGGCCGCTGCTCGCCGATCTTCTCCAACAGCGTATGCAGGGAGGACTCGGGGCCGGGATCGACGAGCATGCCGTCGACCTCCCAGCAACCGATCACGTGCGGACGGCCAAGGTGCTCAACGTCGATTACGCGCATGGGCGCGAAGACTAGTGAGGTGGGGTGGCGGTGGGGTCTGGGGCGGGGTCCGGGGGGGCGGGGGTCCGCGGCGCTTGCGGCCGTCCGAGGTGGTTCGGCGG
>CALCIA010000237.1 GCA_937907435.1 uncultured Actinomycetes bacterium | reverse complement strand
GTGACGAAGATGCCGGGAACGTCACACTTTCCGGCCCTCAGAGGGCCATTTCGGGTCGGAATAGAGGGATCGAAAACGCGCTGCGTGTTTTAGGGCCCCTATAGGGGGGGCAACTCACGCAGCGCGGAAGTCGGTGTTGCACAACACGGGAGGAAGCGTGGAGTTCCCGACATCTCCGTGACGAGGTCTGACTCCCGTCACGGATCCGTGAATCTCCCGACGCACTCCCATGACGCTCCCGCGCGCCTCCCTCCACGCTTTCAATACCCGCCCCTCTCGCCACGGCCACAGCCTGCCCGGGCCGTGGCGAGAGGGGCGCGTCCGTTACCCGGGCGCCAGCTTGCGGGGTATGAGCCCCGGGCGACAGCTTGCGAAGTTAGTTCGCAGTAATCCGCGGATAGCGCGGAGAAGTGCGAACTCGCCTGGCCCTCCTTCCCAGCGCCAGCCTGCGGCCCCCGAGCCCTTCCCGGACCCGCAGGCCGAACTACGCCTAGGCGGCTTTCTTCGCGGTCAGCTCGGCGACCGCGCCGAGGAGGGCGTCGAAGTCGATCGGCTTGGTCAGGTAGCCGCTGATCTCGAGGTCGGCGGGGGCGTCGGCGTCGTCGGGGGTCTGGTGGGCGCTGACGATCAGGGCCGGGGTCTCGACGCCGGCGGCGCGCAGCTCGCGCAGGGCGTCGATGCCGGACTTGCGCGGCATCATCGCGTCGAGGAGGAGCAGGTCGGGGCCGTCGTCGGAGTTCGGGTCGACGCGCTCGACGACCTCCTGGCCGTCGACCGCGGCCTCGACCTCGTAGCCGGCCAGCTCCAGCCGCGTGCGCATCAGCAGCAGGATCGTCTCGGAATCGTCGGCGACCAGGATCTTGGTCATCGCCGGCCCCCTTCGCCGAGCGCCGGGGTGCCGACCGGGGTCGCCTCGACCGCCTCGGCTCCGGCCGTGGGGAGGGTGATGGTGAAGGTCGAGCCGCGGCCGACCTCCGACTCGGCGGCGATCGTCCCGCCGTGCAGCTCGACCAGCGATTTGGAGATCGCCAGGCCGAGGCCGGTGCCGCCGACCCGCTGGGTCAGGCCGGCGTCTCCGCGCACGAATCTCTCGAAGATGTGCTCCAACTGAGCGGGGGGTATGCCAGGGCCGTTGTCGGTCACGCTTATCTCCACTCCATTGTCGGCTACCCGGGCGCTTACCTGGATAGACGCGCGTTCGGGGGAGTAGTCATGAGCATTCGTAACCAGATTCACCAGTATTTGGCGAATTCGGTCGGCCTCGACGTTCACGAGGGGCAGATTGGGGTCGATCCGCATGGTCAGCGTCTGGTCGCTCGCCTCGGTCTGGGCGCGCATCGTGCGCACGACGTCTTCGACCAGCAGCGCCGGTTCGGTCGGCCGCGGGCGGATCGAGAGGCGCCCGGCGTCGGAGCGGGCGAGGTCGAGCAGGTCGTTCAGAAGGCGCACGAGATGCCGGCAGTTGTCGAGGATGATCTCGACCGTCTCCACTTGGCGCGGGGTGAGCGAGTCGCGCTCCATCATCAAGAGCTCGGCGAAGCCCTGCACCGAGGTCAACGGGCTGCGCAGCTCGTGTGACGCCGTGAGAACGAACTCGTCTTTCATCCGGTCGAGCTGGTCGCGTTCGGATGCCTCGAGCTCGAGCTCCGCGGCCATCTCGTTGAACGCCTGGCCGAGCGTCGCCACCTCGGAGACGCCGCCGACCTCGACCCGGGCGCTGCGGTCGCCGCCGGCGAGCCGGCCCGCCGCCGCGACCAGCGCCTCGAGCGGTCTTCGCATCGCCGTGATCAGCCCGACGAAGAGCAGGAGCGCCCCGAGCAGCCCCGCGATCAGGCCGCAGCCGACGAGGATCACGGTGTCGCGGGTGTCGCCGGAGATCGAGTCGCGCAGGTGGGCGCGGTTGGCTTCTTCGCGGATGATCGTCGCCCGCGCCGCGGCCGTGTCGGTCCCTTCGGCAAGCTGCACCCGCGCCGCCATCTCCCGCTGGTAGGAGCGTTCGATCGAGTTCTCGTAGTCCTGGCGCTGCACGATCAGCCGGCCGACGCCGATCACGGTAACCGCCGTGAGCAGCGCGAAGGCGATCGCGAAGCCGATCCGGAGACGATTGGCAAGCGATGGACTGAGGCGACGGGCCCGGCGTGAATATGCTTGCGCGGCGATGGGGGACGAGGCTACAGGCCAGGGCGACGGCGCCGCCGTGGAGGTTGACGGAATCGACCCCGCGGGCGTCGGCGGCTGGTTCGCCGAGCACGTCCCCGCGGTGCGCCCGCCGCTCGCCTACGAGCGGATCGCGGGCGGCCTCTCGAACCTCACCTACCGGGTGTCCGACGCGGCCGGGAACGAGTGGGCGCTGCGGCGGCCGCCGCTCGGCAAGACGCTCAGCTCCGCCCATGACATGGCGCGCGAGCACCGCGTCGTCGCGGCGCTGGGCGGCACGCCGGTGCCGGTGCCGCCGGTCGTCGGCCTCTGCGAGGACGAGTCGGTGAACGGCGTGCCCTTCTACGTCATGGACTTCGTCCGCGGGCCGGTGCTGCGCGGGCAGAGCGAGGCCGAGGCCTCGTTCCCCGACGAGGACGACCGCCGCGCGATCGGCATGCGCGTCGCCGACACCCTGGCCGCGATCCACGCCGTCGACCCCGACGCGGTCGGCCTCGGCGACCTCGGCCGCAAGGAGGACTACGTCGCCCGCCAGCTGCGCCGCTGGTACGGCCAGTGGGAGAAGTCGAAGACGCGCGAGCTGGCCTCGATCGACCGCATCCACGACCGCCTTGCCGCCCGTATCCCGGCCCAGGAGGGCGCCTCGATCGTCCACGGCGACTACCGCCTCGACAACATGATCCTCACCGACTCCGGCGAGGTGGCGGCGGTGGTCGACTGGGAGCTCTGCACCCTCGGCGACCCGCTCGCCGACGTCGGCACCTTGATGGCCTACTGGCCCGAACGCGGCGCCGAGGACACCGGCCTCGGCACGCCCGCCAACCTGGCGCCCGGCTTCCCCACCCGCGCCGAGCTCGCCGCCCGCTACGCCGAGTCCTCCGGCCGCGACCTCGCCGACCTCGACTTCTACACCGCCCTCGGCTACTGGAAGCTGGCGATCATCCTCGAGGGCGTCTACGCCCGCTACGCCGCCGGCGGCTACGGCAAGGGAAGCTCCTCCGACTCCGGCCTCGAAGCCTTCGCCCGCCTGGTCGAGCGCCTCGCCGAGACCGCCGAGGAGATCGAGTCGCGCGGTTGAACCCGCAGGGCGCGGCCGGGATCGACCCAGCGGCACCGGCCCGCTACCAGAGCACCTCGATCTCGTAGCGGCGCATCGCGGCGTCGGCGCTGACGAGGGTCAGCTGATCGACCTCGGCCTGGGCGATCAGGAGCCGGTCGAACGGGTCCTGGTGGTGCAGCGGGAGCGACGCGACGCGGTCGGCATGGCGGGCGGTGATCGGCAGCAGCTCGACGCCTGCGCCTTCGAGGCGGGGGAGGAGGTCGTCGGGAGCGTCGAGCTTCCCGAGGCGGCGCTTGATCGCCACCTCCCAGATCACGACCGCGCTGATCACAGGGCGATTCTCGCCACCGGCGATCGCCGCTCTGGCCCGCTTGCCGATCCGATCCGGTTCGCCCGCCATCCACCAGAGGACGACGTGGGTGTCGAGCAGGAGCGTCAGGGCTCCATGCCCAGTGACTCGGCGAGCTCGTCCGGCAGTTCGTCGAAGTCGTCCCCGATCCGCACGCGGCCCTCCCAGGCTCCGGCAAGCGACGCGAAGCCGTCACCCTGTCTTGCGGGGACCAGCCGCACCGCCGGCTCCCCGCGCCGCGTTATGACGATGTCCTCGCCGCCTTCGGCGCGCTCGACGAGCTTCGAGAGATGGGTCTTGGCCTCGTGCATCCCGACGCGGGTCATGCGGCTCATGGTAGCTGCTAGCTAGATATATAGCTAAAGGACGGTCCGGCGGACTGAGACTGAGTCGCAAACCCGCCTATAGAGCCGAATACGCGCTGACTACCGCTTGACACTGCCGGGGCGTATTGGGAGGGTCGATTTGTCTAAGTCCCGACCCTCCCACAGACAGGAGTAACACATGAAGTTCGTTCGTGGGCGGCTCACGTACGCCAACGTGATGTCGTCGATCGCGGTGTTCCTGGTCGTCGCCGGCGGCACGGCCTTCGCCGCCGCCGAACTCGGCAAGAACACCGTCGGCACCAAGCAGCTGAAGAAAGAAGCCGTCAGCCTGGCGAAGATCAACTCCGCGGCGAAGAAAGCTCTGAAAGGCGCCACCGGTCCGGCGGGGCCTGCCGGTGCGAAGGGTGACAAGGGCGAAAAGGGTGAAAGGGGTGAAAAGGGTGACAAGGGTGATCGTGGAGAACCCGGCCCGCTGCTGGAAACGCTTCCCTCCGGGAAAACGCTCAAGGGCGCTTACACCTACGCCGGCCATTACGTCAGCGGCTATAGGCCTACCGACCTGATCGGCTATCCGGTCCCGCTGAACTTCACTCCTACGTCCCATGTCATCGCCGTGGCCGGTGCGCCGACGGCCCAATGTCCAGGGACGGCTGAAAATCCGCTGGCCGCCCCTGGATCGTTGTGCGTCTACCAAACTCGAAACGACAGCTCGACGCCGCTCCAGGCGGAACCTGAAATCGCCAAAGGGCACTATGGGGCCGTCTTGTTTGCCGCCGTCACGGCGGGATCGGACTTCGAGTTCAACGGAACCTGGGCAGTGACCGCGCCCTAGCGGACCTCTTCACACCATGCGAGTGGCGTGCCGCGGCTCCAGCGGCTCGCCGCTCGCCTCGGCCTCGGCGCGCTTCGACCAGCGGTTCAGCTCGCGGCGGGCGAGGACCATCTTGTGGACCTCGTCGGGGCCGTCGGCGAGGCGGAGCATGCGGCTGAAGCGCCACATCGGGGCGAGCGGGGTGTCGTCGGTCATGCCGAGGCTGCCGTGGATCTGGATCGCCCGGTCGAGGACGTTCATCACCATGTTGGCGGCGACGATCTTGATCGCGGAGATGGACTGGCGGGCGGCGCGCTTGCCCTCGGTGTCCATCTTCCAGGCGGCGTAGAGGGTGAGCAGGCGGGCCTGGTCGATTTCCATGCGGCTCTGGGCGATGTC
Organism: uncultured Actinomycetes bacterium; assembly: GCA_937907435.1. Lineage (GTDB taxonomy): Bacteria > Actinomycetota > Thermoleophilia > Solirubrobacterales > 70-9 > VAYN01. The sequence continues at coordinate 2,123 of CALCIA010000237.1, read as the reverse complement.
CTCTTGGACGAACTGCTTGTCGGCCAGCGGGCCGCCGAAGGCGTGGCGTTCGTTGGCGCGGCGGCACATCATCTCGTGGGCGCGCTCGGCGGTGCCGATCGCCCGCATGCAGTGGTGGATGCGCCCCGGCCCGAGGCGGTCCTGGGCGATCGCGAAGCCGGCGCCGCGCTCGCCGAGCAGGTTCTCCTTGGGGACGCGGCACTCGGTGTAGCGGATCTCGCAGTGGCCGGGTCCTTTGTCGTGTCCCATGACCGGGATCGGCCGCACCATCTCGTAGCCGGGGGTGTCGGTGGGGACGCAGATCATCGAGGCGCGCCCGTAGACCGGCGCGTCGGGATCGGTGACGACCATCGCGATCGCCAGCTCGGCCCCGACGGCGCCGCTGGTGTACCACTTGTGCGCGTCGATGACCCACTCGTCGCCATCGAGGACGGCGCGGCCCTGGAGCAGGGTCGGGTCGGAGCCGGAGACCTCGGGCTCGGTCATCGAGAAGCAGGAGCGGATGCGGCCCTCGAGCAGTGGCTCGAGCCAGCGCTCGCGCTGCTCGGCGCTGCCGTGCTCGGCGAGGATCTCCATGTTGCCGGTGTCCGGGGCGGCGCAGTTGAAGGCCATCGGCGCGGCGAGCGGGCTGCGTCCCATCTCCTCGCAGAGCAGGCCGTATTCCCAGTTCTTCAGGCCGGGACCGAAGCGCTCGTCGGGCATGAAGAGGTTCCAGAGGCCGTCGGCGCGCGCCTTGTCGCGGACCGCGGCGAGGTTGGCCGGGTAGGGGACGCCGGGGCCGACCTCCGCGTCCAGCGCCTCGACCAGTTCGCGCTCGGCCGGGTAGATCTCGGCGTCCATGAAGTCGAGGATGCGCTCGCGCAGCGCGGCGACCTCCGCGGTCGGTTCGAAGTCCATCTGCCCCTCCTGCTCGGTGACCGGTCGCGCCGAATCTAGTTCATCGCCGCAGGTAGCGGGCGAAGAGCTCGGATCCTTCTTGGAGGAGCCACGCAAGCTCGAGCTCGGCGACCTCGGGCAGCGCGCCCTCGAGGATCGCCGATCCGGCGCCGACGAGCTTCGGCGCGGTCGTCAGGAAGAGCTCGTCGGCGAGCCCCTCCGCCTGCAGCTGGGAGTGCAGGTGCGGGCCGCCCTCGCAGAGCAGGGCACGGACGCCGCGCTCCTCGCGCAGCCGGCGCAGCGCGGTGGCGACGTCGACCCGACCGTCCGGTTCGCGGAGGACCTCGACCGGGGTCGCGGTGGCGGGCGGCCGGGCGTCCTGCTCGGCGGTGATCAGCACCACCTCGCCGCCGCCGTCGGTGAAGAGCGGCGCGTCCCAGGGCAGGTCGAGGCTGCCGACGATCACCACCGGCGGGTCCCCTGGCAGCCCGAGCGCCTCGCGGCGCGCGCGCTTGGCCGGGTCGCCGATGATCCGCCCATAGCGCTCGACCCGCATCGTCCCGGCGCCGATCATCACCGCGTCGAAGCGCTGCCGCAGCCCGACCAGCATCGCGGTGTCGGTATCCGAGCCGATCTTGCCCGAGCGCCCTTCGATCGCCGCCCGCCCGTCGAGCGTGGTGGCGAAGTTCAATGCGACGCGCGGCCGCCCTGCGGGCGGGTCCTCCCAAGGCCGATAGCCCTCCAGCTGCTCGGCGACCGAGGTCGGTCCGGGGTCAGGGACGAGGCGCCGCACCGGCCGAACACTAAAGAGGCGGCTGGGCGTGAGCGGAGATGTGGGGTGGGGATGGGTGTGGCAGGGCGGGATGGGGTGGCTGGCGGGCTTCGGGGGACGGGGGCTGGCGCCCGGGAGGGTCCGGGGCTCGCAAGCTGTCGCCCGGGAGGGCTCAGGCCCCGCAAGCTGGCCTCCCGAAGAGCCCGGGCCCCGCAAGCTGGCGCCCGGGTAAAGGATGCGCCCCTCTCGCCACGGCCCGGGCAGGCTGTGGCCGTGGCGAGAGGGGCGGGTGTGCGGAAGGTGTGGAGGGACACCGGCGGGAGGCGGACGGGAGGGCGACGGATCCGTGACGGGAGTCAGACGTCGTCACGGAGATGCCGGGAACTCCGGTCTTTCTCCCATGTTGTGCAACACCGACTCACGCGCTGCGTGTATTGACCCCCCTATAGGGGCCCTAAAACACGCAGCGCGTTTG
>CALCIA010000236.1 GCA_937907435.1 uncultured Actinomycetes bacterium | reverse complement strand
CCCTCTGAGGGCCGGAAGGTGTGACGTTCCCGGCATCTTCGTCACGGGTCCGGGCGAGGTGTGGAGACTTCCCGACACGATCGTCACGGAAGCCCGACCTCCTCACGTCCCTGTGACGCCTCTCCCACGCACCCCTCACGTCCTGGGCTCCTCATGGGGGTCACAGCCTGCCAGGACCCCCATGAGGAGCCCAGGACCATCTCGGACCTACGCCCCCCGGCTCATCTCCCGCTGCACGTCCTCCTCCGTGATGCGGTTGCTGGGCCCGTAGGCCTTCCAGCCTTGGGCGACGATGCCGATCGCGGCGCCGAGCATCACCCAGACCGGCCAGAAGTAGCCGCCTCCGCCGATCGCCCAGATGACGACGACGATGACAACGGAAAAGAGGCCGCCGGCGAGGATGCCTTTGAAATCTTGCTTCATCTTCAGGCGCTGGATCGCGAGCTCGCGAGCGTTGGCCTGGGAGTCAACCCCTTGCTCCGGGGCGAGAGGAGCGTCCATCGGTCGATCTTAATCCGTCGGTAGGGCCGCGACAAAGCGGGTGAACTCGTCCATGTCGGTGATCGCCGGGCCGTGGCCGGGGAGGATGAGGGAGGGCTCGAGGGCCGCGAGCTTGCGGATCGAGCGGCGGTTCAGGGCCGGGTCGTAGGTCATCTCGTCGGGCGGCTGGCGGACGCCCGGCATCGCGGTGAGGAAGCTCATGTTGCGGACCACGTCGCCGCAGATCGCCACCCGGTCGGAGTCGCGGAAGAAGATCACCTCGCCCGGCGCGTGGCCGGGGGCGTGGACGACGCGGAAGCCCGCCACCTCGTCGCCCTCGGCGAGGACCCGGTCGACCTTGTGGGGCGGGCCGGTCCAGATGCGGTCGTAGATGCGCGGGAGTAGGGCCGCGCCCGAGCCGACCGGGGCGCGCCCCTCCATCGCGTCGACGTCGTCGGCGTGGCAGGCCAGCGGGACGTGGCGGGACTCGCAGACCCACTTCGCGCAGCCCTGATGGTCGGGGTGGACGTGGGTGAGGGCGACTTCGGCGATCTCGACTCCGACGAGCTGGCTGAAGATCCGCCGCCGGTCCCAGCGCCGTCCCGCGTCGATCAGCACGTTCTCGGCCAGGTAGACGTTGATCGTCGGCCCCGGTAACTCCTTGAGACGCCAGACACCCGGCGCCAGGCGCTTCATCTCAGTGGATGATGCCGAGCGTGCGGCGGGGCTCGCCGCTGTTGTCGGAGAGCTTCTGCAGGCGGGCGATCTGCCGTTCGCCTTCGAGGCGGACCGGGTGGCCGGCCGGGAACGGCTCGATCAGCCGCGCGATCCGGTTGCGGATCTGCAGCGAGAAGTGGGGGGTGGCCGGGCCCGCGAGGGCGCGGATGTCCTCGACCGTGATCCGCTGTTCGCCGCCGAGCAGCTGTGGGTTCTCCGCCTCGCTCATTCTTCGCTCCCGATCTTCGCCAATTCGGCGACTTCGTTGACTTCGGCCTGCTGTTCGACGCTGATCTGCCCGGCGTCGCCGACGATCCAGACGTGGTTGTAGAAGGCCCGCGTGGGGTCGGTGGTGTAGCCGGGCTTGACGTCGAGGAAGTAGCCGCGCAATTCGGACGGCAGCGTATCGGCGCTGTCGGTGAGCAGCAACGGGCCCCAGGTGCCCGACGCCGAGAGCGGCGCCGCGGCGGCGGCTTCGAGCGGCGCGTCGGAGCGGGCGAGGACGAAGCCGTGGCCGGGGTCGGAGACGTGCCAGCCGAAATTCCCGTGGTCGTAGCGGGCGAAGGCGATCGCGGCGGCGACCGGGTTGTCGCCGCTGATCCGCTTGACCTTGGTGCCGAGCCCTTCGACTTCCTTCAGCACCTTGCCGGAGATCGCCGAGCCGGGGCCGAGCGCGTAGACCGGGACGTTTTTGTGACGGCGCAGCGCGGCGATCGTTTCCTGCGGCAGTTCCTTGGCGTCGGTGAAGAGGATCGGGTCGCCGGAGCGGGCGGCGTAGGCGGCGGCGGGCGCGGCGAAGGCGGGTTCGGAGCTGGAGGCGAGGATGACCGCCCGCGGCTTGGAGCCCGCGATCCGGTCGCGCAGGCGGGCGATCGCCGCCGCCTCGGTGGCCGCGTCGCCGGCGGCGACCTTGGCGGCGCTCATGCCGTCGGGGACCTGGACGTCGCCGACGGCGAAGACCGCGTCGCCGCCGGAGGCCGCGCCGCCGCCCGGCTGCAGCGCGCCGAGCGCTTCGGCGGTCGGGCCGGGGACGCCGCCGGCTTCGCCGAAGAGGAGCGGCGCCCGGATCGGTTCGGCCATCAGCACCGCGGCGGCGATCGCGCCCGCCCAGTCTTCGGTGCCGACCAGGGCGACGGCGACCGGCCGCTGCTTTTCGCTGGTGCCGGGGAAGACGGCAAGCGCGGCGGCGGCGGCGTTGGAGACCGGGTCGGGGCCGCCGATGCGGGTCGTGTTGGAGGTCGCGAAGGCGGGATAGCCGAGTTCGGCGGCGCCCCCGCCACCTTCCGGTTCGGAGGTCGACGGCGATTCCGAGGTGACCGTGGTGGTCACCGACGGCGCCGCGCCCTCGTCGGACTTCTTCGAACCGCTCCCCGCGACGACCGCCAGGACGATGAAGGCGACCGCGATCAGGACCAGGGCGCTGACGAGCTTGATCGCGCCGGGGATCCCGCGGCGGCGGCGCGGCGGGGACGGGGCAGGGTCGGCCGGTTTCGGGGTCGGCTCCTTGCGAGGCGCCGCTTTCGGCTGCTCCTCGGCATCTTTCGGCTTGCCGACTGACTCCGGGGGCTCCTGCTGCCCCTCCACGTCGGCGTTGATCGGTCGATCGGCGCTCACCCGTCCCAAAGCTACATGCGTCGCGCCCGGCCGGCTGTTCAGCTAGTCTTTCTGGGACTGGCTGACTGACCAGTCAATCAATCGTGCAGGGAGGATCACAGTGGACTTCGGACTCAACGACGAGCAGCTCACCTACCAGGCCGAATGCCGCAAGTTCGCCCGCGAGGTGATCCGCCCGGCCGCGCCCAGACACGACCGCGAGGAGAGCACCCCGTGGGAGGTCATCAAGGAGGCGCGCAGGCAGGGCTTCGGCGGCCTCGAGGGGATGCAGCGCGCGGCCGAAGACCCGGACGGCCAGATGCAGCCGATCCTCGCCGAAGAGTTCCACTGGGGCTGCGCCGGGATCGCGCTGGCGATCTCGGGCTCCGGCCTCGCCGCCGCCGGCATCGCCTCCTCGGGCACCCCTGAGCAGATCATGCGCTGGGTCCCCGAGTGCTTCGGCGACGCCGAGAACGTGAAGCTGGGCGCCTACGCGGTGACCGAGCCGCAGGCCGGCTCCGACGTCAAGAGCCTGAAGACGACCGCCGTGCGCGACGGCGACGAGTGGGTCCTCAACGGCACCAAGGTCTTCATCACCAACGGCGGCATCGCCGACGTCCACGTGGTCGTCGCCACCGTCGACCCGACGCTCGGCACCCGCGGCCAGGCCTCCTTCGTGATCGACAAGGGGACGCCGGGACTGTCCCAGGGCAAGAAGGAGACGAAGCTCGGGATCCGCGCCTCGCACACCGCCGAGGTCGTGCTGGAGGACTGCCGGATCCCGGCCGAGAACCTGCTCGGCGGCGAGGAGAAGCTGCAGCGCAAGCTGGAGCGAGGGCGCAGCGGGCAGAAATCCCGCTCCGGGGCCGATGCGCTGGCGACCTTCGAGATCACCCGGCCGATCGTCGGCGCCTCGGCGCTGGGGATCGCCCAGGCCGCGTACGAGTGGACCCTCGAGTACCTCTACGGCCGCGAAGAAGGCGGCGTGCAGCTGCTCAGCGCGCAGCGGGTGCAGCAGACGCTGGCCGACGTCGCGACCGAGATCGAGGCGGCGCGCCTGCTGGTCCAGCGGGCGGCGTGGATGGGGCGCAACGGCCGGCCGATGACCGGCGGCCAGGGCTCGATGTCGAAGCTGAAGGCGGGCGACGTGACGATGTGGGCGACGACGACGCTGATGGACCTCGTCGGCCCGGCCGCCTGGGACACCGAGCACCCGCTGGAGAAGTTCTTCCGCGACGCGAAGATCTACCAGCTGTTCGAGGGCACGGCCGAGATCCAGCGCATGGTCATCTCGCGGATGCAGGCGCGCGAGTACGCCGAGCGCCTCGGCTTCGCCGCCGAAGTCGCCGCCGAGGCGGCGGCCCCGAAGGAGCCCGTCCCCGCCTGACTTCCGTCGCAGGCTCCCGGTCGATGGGCCGAAAACCGGACATATAGGCCGGTTTTCGGCCCATCGACGGTGGGGGCGCACCTCGTATCCTCGGCGGGGTGCACGATCACGACACTGCGGGCGGGGGACACGGGCATAGCCACGGCTTCGGCGCGCACGCGCTGGAGGCGCGGCGGGAGGACTCGCGCAAGCGCCTGATCGTCGCCTTGGCGATCAACCTGGTGATGCTGGTCGCCGAGGCGATCGGCGGTGTCATCACCGGGTCGCTGGCGGTCCTCGCCGACGCCGGGCACCTGCTCTCCGACGTCGGCTCGATCGTCCTCGCGCTGATCGCCGCGCGCCTCGCCGCGCGGCCGGCGACCGGGCGGCGGACCTTCGGCTACCAGCGCACCGAGGTGCTGGCGGCGCTCGCCAACGGGCTGACGCTGGTCGCGGTCAGTGTCTTCATCGGCATCGAGGCGATCGGCCGCTTCTCCGACCCGCCCGGGATCGAGGGCGGGGGAGTGCTGGCGCTCGGCGTCCTCGGCCTGCTCGGCAACGCCGTCGCGACCGTCTACCTCGCCCGCGGCCAGCGCGAGGACATCAACCTCGAGGGCGTCATCCGCCACTCCTTCGCCGACGCGCTCGGCTCGCTCGGCGTCGTCGTCGCCGGCGCCGTCGTCCTGGCGGGCGGCTCCGACATCGTCGACCCGATCGCCGGCCTGCTGATCGCGCTGCTCGTCCTGCTCTCCTCCTGGCGCCTGCTGAAGGAACCGTTCGACGTGTTGATGGAGGCGGCGCCCGCCGACCTCGACGTCGACGGGATGGGCGCGGCGATCTGCGAGGTGCCCGGCGTCCGCTCCGTCCACGACCTCCACGTCTGGACCGTGACCGCCGGCTTCCCCGCTCTCGCCGCCCACGTCGTCGTCGCCCGCGGCGCCGACCGCGACCGCATCCGCCAGCAGCTCGAGATGGAACTCGGCGAGAGCTTCGGCATCGAGCACACGACGCTGCAGATGGAGGAGGAGGCCGAGGGCGGCTTGCTGAAGGTCGAGAACGCCCCGTCCTCCGGCCCCGGCGCGGGCGACCCCGGGTGAGTTCGCACTTATCCGCGGTATGCGCGGATAAGTGCGAACTCACCCGGGGGGGCTGCAACGGGGATTGCGGCGGGCAAGGGCGGTTGCACCGCGCATCTGGCGGCGGGGAGCGGAATCGCGGCTAGCTAGCCTCGGGGCCGGTGAGCCGTTCCTTCGCAATCGCCCTCGCCGCCTTCGCGGCGGCGCTCTCGCTGCTTGCCGTGACCGCCCCCGCGGCCCCCGCGGCGGACCTCACGCACCAGCTCGAAGCGAAGGAATCGCGGCTGGAAGAAACGAAGGAACGCAAGGGCGTCCTCACCACGACGATCTCCCGCTACCAGGCGCGGATCCACCGGCTGACCGGCGCGGTGGAAGCGATCCGCGGCCGCGAAGCGGTGACGCGGGCGCGCCTCGACGCCGAAGGGGCGCGGCTGGCGACGGCGAGCGCGGCGCTCGAACGGAGCCGCGATCACCTCGCGCGGCTGCGCGACCACCTGCGGGTGGCGCTGCAGGCGCTGCGCCAGCGGCTCGTCGCGATGTATGAGACGGGGCGTCCCGAACTGCTCGACGTGATCATCGGCGAAGGGAGCCTCGAAGACGTCGAAGCGCGGGCCGAGTATCTCGACGCCATCCACACCGCCGACGAGGCGGCGGCGGGGCGGGTGCGACAGCTGCGCGACGGGGTGGCGCTGACGGTCGAGCGGCGCGCCGCGGCGAAAGGCGATATCGAACACGCGCGCGACGTGATCGCCACCGAAGCGCGCGAACTCGTCGCCACCCGCGGAGCCCTGCAGGGTCGCCAGGGCGCGCTGGTCTCGGCGCGCGGGGACCGCGAAGCGGCGCTCGCCAAGGTCCGCCACCACGAAACCGAGCTCGACGGGGACGTCGAAGCGATCCAGGGCAAGATCGCCGAAGAGCTGGCGGCGACGGGCTCGATGCCGCTGCCGCTGGGCGCGATCAAACCCGGCAGCGGGTCGATGATCTGGCCGGTCGACGGGCCGATCGCCTCGGGCTTCGGGCCACGCACGATCGAAGGCTCCTACGAGTACCACCCGGGGATCGACATCGCGGTGCCGGAAGGCACGCCGATCCGCGCCGCCCTCTCCGGGACCGTCGCCTTCACCGAGCCGGAGGCCTCCAGCGGGGGGTATGGCAACTACACCTGCATCGACCACGGCGGCGGTCTCTCGACCTGTTACGCCCACCAATCCGCGTTTGCGGTGAGCCCCGGAGAGGCGGTACAACAGGGTGAGGTGATCGGTTATTCAGGCTGCACCGGTTACTGCCTTGGACCCCACGTCCACTTCGAGGTTCGTATAAATGGCGAAGTCGTGGACCCGTTGGGTTATCTTTAGTTACCTGTCTGTCGATAGAGAAGTGGGCGGAAACCCAGCCCACAAGCCAAATTCACCGGTAATTGGTAAAGCGGCAAACTATTTTTAGGTAACAGCGTGATTCGCCAGGCACACACCTATCTCGTCGGCGCGCTCTCGGGCGTGGTCGTGATCGGCATCGCGATCGCGGCTTTCGTCGTGCTCGTCTCCGCTCAGGTGTTCCACGACCTGCCGATCCCGGCGCTCTCGAGCAGCGACCAGAAGGCGGCGGCGGTCTCACAGGGCAAGGCCCTGTCCTCGCCTGACCACCGGGCCGTGGCCACGACCGGGGGCGCCAGCATCGGCACCACGCAGCCGGATCACGCCACCGCCAACGCCAACGCCGCGGGCGGCGGCCAGGCCGGCGCGAACAACTCACAGCCGTCCGCCAACCACCAGGCGAACCCGACGCCGGCCCAGGACGCGACCGCGCCGGCCGAAGTCGTCGAAACCTCTTCGGGCAACGGCACCGGCGACCAGGGGTCGTCCTCGAACGGCGGCAACGCCGGCTCGCACAACTCGCAGCCTTCGACGTCCCACCAGCCGTCCTCGTCCAACGGCGGCTCGGGCGGCGGCGGCAACGCGACCTCCACCTCGGGCACTTCGGGCAACGGCGGCTCGGGCGGCGGCACCACGACCTCCACCTCGGGCTCCACCGGCGGCGGCGCCGCGACCGGCACCAGCGGTTCGACGAGCACCTCGCCGCCCCCCACCCCGGTCACCACCGCCAAGCCCTCCGAAGCGATCACCGAATCGGTCAACGGCGCGGTCGGCACCGTCGACGAAGCGACCGGCGGCGCGCTCAGCGAAACCGGCGTCGCCCCCGTCGTCGAAGAAGTCGTGAGCGGCGTCACCGGGCCCGAATCGGTGGTCGGCAAGACCGTCGACGGGGTGGGCCAAGTCGTCGGCGGATTGACCGGCGGCAGCGGCCACTAAACCCGCGCCTCGTCCAACCGTCACAATGCCGCCGATGGCGGAGCAGGTTCAGTCGGGGGCGGTCGCGAGCGATCCGATCGCGGATTCACTCGTGCTGCCGATCGGCAGTCGCGTGAACGAGCGGGGTCGGCTCGAGGTCGGCGGCTGCGACATCGTCGAGCTGGTCGAAGAGCACGGCACCCCCGCCTACGTCTACGCCGAGGACGACCTGCGCGCCCGCGCCCGCGCCTACCGCGAGGCCTTCGAGCGCCGCGGCGTCGACGGAGAGGTCCTGTTCGCATCCAAGGCGTTCCCGGCGACCGCCGCCTACAAGCTCTTCGCCGAGGAGGGGCTCTCGGTCGACGTCGCCTCCGGCGGCGAGCTCCACATCGCGCTCGCCGCGGGCTTCGACCCGGCCCGCATCCACATGCACGGCAACAACAAGTCCGACGCGGAGATCCTGATGGCGGCGCAGGCCGGCATCGGCCACCTGATCCTCGACTCCTTCGACGAGATCGAGCGGGCCGAGCGGCTGCTCGACGCGCCGATGAGGGTGCTGATCCGGGTGACGCCCGGGGTGAAGCCCTCGACCCACGACTTCATCACCACCGGCCAGCTCGACTCGAAGTTCGGCTTCGGCGCGGGCGACCCGACCGGGGCGGCGCGGGCGATCGAGCGAGTCCTCGCCTCCGACAAGCTGGAGCTGGTCGGCCTGCACGCCCACATCGGCTCGCAGATCTTCGAGCTCGAGCCCTACCGCCTGGCGATCGCCGCGCTCGGCGAGCTGGCGGGGGACTGGTGCAAGGTCGTCGACGTCGGCGGCGGGCTCGGCATCGCCTACACCGCCGCGGACCGCCCGCCCTCGATCGACGACTACGTCGGCACCAAGGTGGCCGGCGTGCGCGAGGTCTTCGGCGACGACGTGCGGATGCTGATCGAGCCGGGGCGCTCGCTGGTCGCCAACGCGGGCGTCACCGCCTATCGAATCGGCACGGTGAAGGAGATTCCCGGCATCCGGACCTACGTCGCCGTCGACGGCGGCATGTCCGACAACCTGCGGCCGATGCTCTACGGCTCCCGTTACGAGGCGCTGATCGCCGACCGGGCCTCGGCCGAGCCTGACACGACGGTGACGGTGGCGGGGATGCACTGCGAGTCCGGCGACGTGCTGGTGCGCGACGCGGTGCTCGCGGCGCCCGCGGTCGGCGACGTCCTGGTCACCCCCGCGACCGGCGCCTACGGCCACGCGATGGCCAACAACTACAACGGCGTCACCCGCCCGCCGGTGATCTTCTGCCGCGGCGGCAAGGCCCGCGTGGTGGTCCGCCGTGAGACCTTCGACGACCTGACGGCGCGGGATGTCTGAGGTCGTGGCAGCGGCGGGCGAGTCGGTCGAGGCCGGCGACGGGCCGAAACCCGTGCGCATCGGCCTGCTCGGCAAGGGCAACGTCGGCGCCGCCTTCGCCGACCTCCTCGCCGAACGCGCCGAGGCGGTCGAGGCGGCCACCGGGCGGCGGCCGGAGCTGGCCGGCGTCCTGACCCGCAGCGGCGGCGACTTCGCGGAGATCCTCGAGCGCTCCGACCTCGTCGTCGAGCTGATGGGCGGCACCGAGCCGGCGCGCGAGTACGCGATCGCCGCGATGCGCGCCGGGCGTCCCTTCGTCACCGCCAACAAGCAGCTGCTGGCCCAGCACGGCGACGAGCTCTTCGCGGTCGCCCGCGAGAGCGGCGTGCAGCTGCGCTTCGAGGCGGCGGTGGCGGCGGTGATCCCGATCGTCCGCACGATCCAGGAGGGCTTCGCGGCGACCGAGATCGACAAGGTCTACGGGATCGTCAACGGCACCACCAACTTCATCCTCAGCGAGATGGCGGCGAGCGGGGCGGGCTACGACGACGTGCTGGCGCGCGCGCAGGAGCTCGGGTACGCCGAGGCCGACCCGACCGACGACGTCTCCGGCGCCGACGCGGCGGCGAAGATGGCGATCCTCGCGCGGCTCGCCTTCCACACCCCGGTGACGCTCTCGGAGGTCACCTACGAGGGGATCGAGGGGATCACGCCCGACGACATCGCCTTCGCCAAGGAGCTCGGCCTGTCGCTGAAGCTGCTCGGCGTGGCGGAGCGGCGCGGCGATGGGATCAGCGTCCGCGTCTTCCCCTGCTTCCTCTACTCCGGCCACCCGCTGGCGCCGATCGAGGGCGCCTTCAACGCGGTGATGATCCAGGCCGACGCGATCAACGAGGTGACCTTGTCGGGGCCCGGTGCGGGCGGCCTGCAGACGGCCAGCGCGGTGCTCGGCGACGTCGTCTCGATCCTCGCCGGCGACAGCCCGGTGCACGAGACGCGGACCGAGCTGCCGATCGTCGCCGACGTCCCCTCGAGCTTCTACCTGCACCTCGAGGTCGCCGACCAGCCCGGCGTCCTGGCGCTGGTCGCGACGGTCCTCGGCGACCACGAGGTCTCGGTCAAGAGCGTCGTCCAGCGCGGGATCGGCGAGGATGCACGCCTGGTGATGGTCCTGCACGAATGTCTGGAGTCGCGCTTCGCGCGGGCGATCGAGGCGCTGAACGAGCTCGACGAGCTGCGCGGCCCCGCCCGCTCGATCCACGTGATCGAGGAAGGCGACTAGTGCCCGAACGCGGGTTGATCGAACGCTATCGGGACCGTCTGAACCTGGAGCCGGACGACCCGATCGTCAGCCTCCAGGAGGGGACGACGCCGCTGATCCCCTCGCCGCACCTCTCCAACCGGGTCGGCGCCGAGGTCTTCCTGAAGTTCGAGGGCGCCAACCCGACCGGGTCGTTCAAGGACCGCGGCATGACCGTCGCCGTCTCCCGCGCCAAGGGGCGCGGGGTGCAGGCGGTGATCTGCGCGTCGACCGGCAACACGGCGGCGAGCTGCGCCGCCTACGCGGCGCGGGCGGGCCTGCGCGGAGCGGTGATCGTGCCGGAGGGGAAGATCGCGATCGGCAAGCTCGCCCAGGCGCTGATCCACGGGGCGCGCGTGGTGGCGCTCAAAGGCAACTTCGACGACGCCCTGCGGATCGTCCGCGAGCTCTCCCAGAAGCACCCGATCGAGCTCGTCAACTCGGTCAACCCCTACCGGATCGAAGGGCAGAAGACGGGCGCGTTCGAGCTGATCGACGAGCTCGGCAAGGCGCCCGACGCGTTGGCGATCCCGGTCGGCAACGCGGGCAACGTCACCGCCTACTGGCGCGGCTTCCAGGAGATGGGGGCGTCGCCGATCCTCTACGGCTTCCAGGCCGCCGGCGCGGCGCCGTTGGTCACCGGCAAACCGGTGGAGAAACCGGAAACGATCGCCTCGGCGATCCGGATCGGCAACCCGGCCCGCTGGGAGGAGGCGATGAGCGCGGTCACCACCTCCCGCGGCCGCATCGCCGCCGTCACCGACGCGCAGATCATCGACGCCTACCACTATCTGGCCAGCTGCGTCGGCGTCTTCTGCGAGCCCGCCTCGGCCGCCTCGGTCGCCGGCCTCCTGGCCCACGGCCTGCCGACGGTGGAGGGCGACCCGAAGCCCGAGACCGTGGTGGCGGTCCTTACGGGCCATGGGCTGAAGGACCCCGACACGGCGCTCGGCAAAGCGCCCGCCGTGATCAGCTGCGAGAACGACCTGAGCGCGGTCGAGCGGGCTGTGTTCAGCGACTAGTTCGGTAGAACAGTACCGCTTGGTACTGTAATGTAGTACTGGCTGGTACGGTAAAGCCGTACATGGCGCAGCTGAATCCCTTCGTCTTCAACCGTCCGGTGCCCGCCGACGATCTGATCGACCGCGACGAGGAGTCCGAGCAGATGCTGAGGCTGGCGGAAGGCGGCCACGCGGTGCGGCTTTCCGCCCCGCGGCGCTACGGCAAGACCAGCCTTCTCCGCCGGCTCGGCACCGAGGCGGACAAGGCCGGGATGAACTACGTCGAGGTCGACTTTTACGGCGTCCTCTCCCGCCTCGACGTCGCCGGCCAGCTCGAGGATGGCTACGCGAAGCTCCGGCCCGGCCCGCAGCGGATCGCCCGCGCGGTCATCCAGACCTTGCGTCCCGCGGTCAGCGTCGGCGCCGGCGGCGTGCGGGTCGAGTCGCGCCCCCATCTCGACGAACAGCTGGGTCGCCGCCTGATCGGTCTGCTCGATCTGCCCGTGCGCCTGTACGAACGGACGGGGAAGCGGACGCTGGTCGCCTTCGACGAGTTCCAGGCGCTGCTCGCGGTCGACCCAGGCATCGACGGGCTCTTTCGCGGTCGCATCCAGCGCCACGGCGACGCGGCGAGCTACGTCTTCGCCGGATCGCATCCGGGCCTGATGGCCCAGCTGTTCGGTGCCCACGAGCGTCCCTTCTTCGGGCAGGCTCGTTCGCTGCGCCTCGATCCGCTGCGTGACGCCGACATCGTCGAACACCTCGGCGAGCGGTTCGCGGCGACGGGTCGGGAGGTGGGAGCGGCGATCGAACCGCTGCTCGACCTCGCCGCCGGCCACCCACAGCGGGCGATGCTGTTGGCGCACCACCTCTGGGAGCGGACGCCCGACCGCGGCGTCGCCAAGGCCGAGCATTGGCAGGCGGCGCTGCGCGCGACCTTCGCCGAACAGGACGACGCACTGCGCGCGACCTGGGACTCGCTCGAGGTGAAAGAGCGGGCGGTCTTCACTGCCTTGGCCATGGGGCAGCCCGTCTTCGGAGCTTGGACGCTGGAACGATTCAACCTCTCGAAGGGCGGCGCACAGCACGCACGCGCGGCGCTCGCCCACGCCGGCCACATCCAGCGGTTGAACGACAAGTGGCGGCCGGTCGATCCGTTGTTGGCGCGCTGGGTCGTCGATTTCCAGCACAATGGCGGCGAGGATCTTCTGCGATGACCGCTCGGCACCGACTCGTCCGCGTTCCCGCCTCCTCGGCCAATCTGGGGCCGGGGTACGACGCGATGGCGGCGGCGGTGGCGCTGCACCTGGAGCTGGAGGTCGAAGAGGCGGGGGAGTTCTCGCTCGATCCGGGTGGGCTCGAGGTGTCGACGGGGCGCGACAACCTGATCGTGCGGGCGTTCGAGACGTTGCACCCGGCGGATGGGATCGCGTTTCGGCTGCGCTCGGAGATCCCGTTGGCGCGGGGGCTGGGGTCGAGCTCGGCGGCGATCGTCGCCGGGTTGGCGGCCGCCGACCACCTCTTCGAGCTGGCGCTCTCGCGCGAGGAGCTGCTGGCGCGGGCGACCGAGATCGAGGGGCATCCCGACAACGTCGCCGCGGCGATCTACGGCGGTTTCGTGGTCTGCGCGGCGGGTGGGGAGGCGTTCGCGGCGCGGTTCGACCCGCCGGAGGGGCTGGAGGGGATCGTGGTGATCCCGGGCGAGGAAGTGTCGACGCGGCTGGCGCGCGAGGCGATCCCGGCCGAAGTGCCGCTCGGCGACGCGGTCGCCAACGTCTCCGCCGCGGCGCTCCTGGTGCTGGGACTGCGGAGCGCCGACCTGGACCTGGTCGCCCGCGGCCTCCACGACCGCATCCACCAGCCGCGCCGGCGCGAGCTCTACCCGCGCTCGATGGAGATCGTCGACGCGGCCGGTGAGCTGGGGGCGCTGGGCGCGACGATCTCCGGCGCCGGGCCGACCGTCCTGGTCTGGACGACCTGGGAGGAAGCGGGCGGCGTCGCCGCGGCGCTGAAGGAGCGCTGCGCCGGCTGGGCCGAGGTGAGGCGCCTGCCGTTCGAACCGCTTGGCGTCGATGTGCCGGAGCTTTAGGGGGGTGGGGCGGGGGCGGGGGTTGGGGGTCCGTGGTGTTGGCGGCCGTCCGAGGGAGGTCCTGGGCTCCTCATGGGGGTCCTGGCAGGCTG
>CALCIA010000235.1 GCA_937907435.1 uncultured Actinomycetes bacterium | reverse complement strand
GTCTGACTCCCGTCACGGATCCGTGACCCTCCCGTGCGCCTCCCGCGAGGGTCCCTCCACTTGTTTCATACCCGCCCCTCTCGCCACGGCCACAGCCTGCCCGGGCCGTGGCGAGAGGGGCGGGCGCCTCGGGCTCCGGCCTGAGGGTCCCCGTCCCATGCCCCGGGCGACAGCCTGCGAGCCCCCGTCCCTCCGCCGCCCCGCCCCACCTGGCGTTCGCACTTTTGGGTCCTATCCGGTCATTACTGCGAACTCGCCCGTGGGGGACCCGCCCGCCGAACGCGGAACCGACCGCCTCACCGCGTGCACGGGCCGGTGTCGACCGGCCCGTCCGCGACGTGTCGAAGTGCCCGCCGCACTTCCTCCACCGGCACCGCGAACCCGCCCCGCGGCCCGCCCGTGGTCGCGGCGAAGACGGTCCCGACGACCTTGCCTTCCTCGTCGAGCAGCGGCCCGCCCGAGTTGCCGCTGCGCACCGCGCCGCCGAGCGCCGTGATCGTGCGGTCGATCGGCCCGCGCCCGTAGGAGTCCTCGCTGAGCGTTTCGCGCGTCTCGCCGACCCGCGCCGGGGTCACCGTGTAGGGCCCGTTCTCGGGATAGCCGAGGACCGCCGCCTCCGCCCCATCGCGCTCCTCCGACGCCATCGGCAGGGGCGGCAGTTCGGCTTCCACCCGCAGCAGCGCCAGGTCGTCTTCGGGCTCGTAGTAGACCGCGGTCGCGTCGAGCTCCACCCCGCTCTGCGTGGTCACCGTGGTGTCGTCGGCGCCGGCGACCACGTGCGCGTTGGTCACGATCAGGTCGGGCCGCACCGCCCAGCCGGAGCCCTCGATGCCGAGCCCGCAGGCGGTGCTCAGCACCCGCACCACCGAGCCGCCCGCGTGGAGCACCTGCGGGTCGGCGGCGATCTCCGGGTCGGGCCGCCGCAGAGGCGTCGCCGGGCCGGTGATCGACGGCGCCGGGTCGACCCGGTCGAGCACGTTCAGCACCCCGCCGGTCGGCGGCAGCACGTGGTCGAGCTCCCGCAGGATCACCGAGTCCTGGACGTCGGCGCGCAGCTGCGTCGTCCCCGGCGCGTGCAGCGCCACGGCGCCGAAGATCCAGGCCAGGCCGAGCGCCACCGCGCCGATCAGCGCCGCCCCGCCCGCCCCGTCGGCGCGGTGCATGAAGGGACGCCGGACCAGCCGCCGCCGCAGCGCCAGCGCCAGACCCTCCAGCGCCACCGCCGAGAGCGCCCCGACCAGGAGCGCGCCGATCGCCCCGCAGAGCGGCGCGTAGGGCGAATCGGCGCCCTGCGAGAGGACCAGCGGCCCGAGCCGACTCCCGAGGAACGCCCCGACCGCGAACCCGCCGAGGGTCAGCGCGCCGACGATCAGCCCCTGCCGATATCCCCACAGTCCGAGGGCAAGGGTGAACGCGATGATCGCCCAGTCGAGAACGGTCACAACGTCAAATACAAGCATGCGGCGGACCGCTCGATTAAGTTTCCACCGGTGAGCAGGCAGTCTCCCGAGTCCGAGCGTCGTAGACGACTGCTTACCCGTGCGCTGCCGCTGGGCGCGGTGGCGGTCGTGGCCTTCGTCGTCGGCGCCGCGATGGGGGCGCCGGGCTCACCCGAAAAGGACGCCGCCAACCGCTTCGCCGAAGCCTGGCAGGCGAAGAACTTCCCGGCGATGTACGCGGAGCTGAACGACGCCTCACAGGCGAACGTCACGCCGAAGCAGTTCGCCGCCGCCTACCGCGAAGCGCGCGACATCGCGACGATGCGCGGCCTGGTCGCCGAGTCAGCCGAGGACGCCCGCTCCGAGGAAGGCGCGACGATCGTCCCGGTGCCGCTGCGGATCAAGACCGTCGCCTTCGGCACGGTCGAAGAAGTCCTCGACCTGCCCTGGGCCGACGGCGGCATCACCTGGGCGGGCAACCTGGTCTTCCCCGGCCTGCGGCGCGGCGAGCGGCTCGAAGCGGAAACCGAACTGGCGCCCCGCGCCGCGATCCTCGCCGCCGACGGCACGCCGCTCGCCGAAGGCCCGGCGCTCGAACGCGAACACCCGCTGGGCAGCGCCGCGATCGACGTCACCGGCGAAATCGGCGAAGCCGACGAAGCGGAAGAGCCGAAGCTCGCCGCGCACGGCTTCCCGCCGGAAACGCCGGTCGGGATCAGCGGCCTCGAGAAGGCCTTCAACCGCCGCCTCGCGGGCAAGCCGGGCGGCAAGCTGCTCGCCGTCCCCGCCAAGGACGAAAAGGGCGCGAAGGGCCGCGTGCTGGCCGAATCGAAGCCGCAGCCCGGGGCACCGGTGAAAACGACGATCGACCCGGGCCTGCAGGAAACCGCGGTCGCCGCGTTGGCGGGGCGGGCGGGCGGCGTCGCCGTCCTCGACGCCAAGAACGGCGACGTACGCGCACTGGCCGGCCAGGCCTTCTCCGCCCCCCAGCCCCCCGGCTCCACCTTCAAGATCATCACCACCGTCGCCGCCCTGCAGAAAAACCTGGTGAAGCTCGACGACGAATTCGAAATCACCGACGGGATCAACGTCGGCGGCCGCTTCATCGAGAACGCCAACGGCGAGTTCTGCGGCGGCACCTTCCTCGAAGCCTTCGCCGAGTCCTGCAACGCCGACTTCCTGCCGCTCGGCCCCCAGATCGGCAACACGAAGATGGTCGAAACGGCCGAAGCCTTCGGCTTCAACGCGCCGCCGACGCTCTACTCGCCGCAGATCGTCAAGGAAGTCGAACCGGCCGAGTCGACGATCCCGACCGAAATCGGCGAAGAAGTCGACCTCGCGGTCTCCGCGATCGGCCAAGGCGAGGTGCTGGCGACGCCACTGCAGATGGCGAGCGTCGCCCAGACGATCGCCAACGACGGGGTGCGGATGCCGACCTCGATCGTCTACGCGAAGAAGCTGAAACCGACGATGAAGCCGGTGCGGGTGATGTCGAAGAAGACCGCCGACCAGCTGACCCAGCTGATGACCGGCGTCGTCACCGAAGGGACCGGCACCGCGGGCGCGATCGCCGCCGGCCAGGTGGCGGCGAAGACGGGCACCGCCGAACTCGGCCAGCTGGTCGAAAACGAACAAGGCGAAGAAGTGGAACCGGAAGGTGAAGAAACCCCCCAGCACAAGAAGGACGCCTGGTTCTCCGCCTTCGCCACCGTGGAAAAGCCGAAGCTGGCGATCGGCGTGCTGCTGATCGAAGCCGAAGCGGCGGGCGGCGAAGTCGCCGCGCCGATTGCCAGTGAGGTGCTTTCGGCGGGGTTCGAATAGGCGGGGGTCCGAGCGGTTGGCGGCCGTCCGAGGGAGGTCCTGGGCTCCTCATGGGGTCCTGGCAGGCTGTGACCCCCATGAGGAGCCCAGGACGTGAGGCGTGCGTGGGAGAGGCGTCACAGGGACGTTGCGAAGTCGGACTTCCGTGACGATCG
>CALCIA010000234.1 GCA_937907435.1 uncultured Actinomycetes bacterium | reverse complement strand
TGGGCTCCTCATGGGGGTCACAGCCTGCCAGGACCCCCATGAGGAGCCCAGGACCTCCCTCGGACGGCCGCATGCGCCACGGGCCCCGCGCCTCCCGCCCCGGGAATCCGAATCCCCTACCCCAACTCCCGCCGCACCAAAGCGACGAGGCGACCACAAACCGCGTCGGCCTCCGCCACCTCAGGCGCCTCGACCATCACCCGCACCAGAGGCTCGGTCCCGGAGGGGCGCAGGAGCACGCGGCCGCGGCCCGCGAGGGCCGCGTTCTCCTCCTCGACCGCGTCCCAGACCGCCGCGGCGCCCGCGAGGCTCTCGCGGTCGGCGACCTCGACGTTGACCAGCCGCTGCGGCAGCTTTTCCATCGCCGGGGCGTCCGCGAGCGCCGCCCCGTCCAGCTCGCGCATCGTCAGCAGCGCCGCGGCGATGCCGTCGCCGGTGGCGACGATGTCGGAGGCGATGATGTGGCCCGACTGCTCGCCGCCGAGCTTCCAACCGCGCCGCAGCATCTCGTCGATGACGTAACGGTCGCCGACCTGGGTGACGGCGACGTCGATCCCCGCCGCCTCCATCGCCTGGTGGAAGCCGAAGTTGGTCATCACGGTGACGACGACGCCGCCGCCGAGCTCGCCGCGAGTGGCGAGGCCCTGGGCGGCAAGCGCGATCAGCTCGTCGCCGTCGTGGACGCGGCCGACGGAATCGACGGCCAGTACGCGGTCGCCGTCGCCGTCGAAGGCGAAGCCGATCTCCGCGTCGGAGGCGGCGACCCGCTCGGCCAGCGCCTCGACGTGGGTGGAGCCGACGCCATCGTTGATGTTGCGGCCGTCGGGGTCGACCCCGATCGCCTCCACCGTCGCCCCGAGCTCGGCGAAGATCCGCGGCGCGACCCGGTAGGTGGCGCCGTTGGCGCAGTCGAGCATCACCTTGCGGCCGGTGAGGTCGATCTGGAAGGCGGCGCGCAGCTCCCGCACGTAATCGTCCTCGCCCCCGTTCAGCGCCTCGATCCGGCCCGGCTCGGCGGCGGGCGCCGGACCGTCACCCTCCATCAGCGCCTCGAGGCGCGCCTCGACCTCGTCGGGCAGCTTGGTGCCCTGGGCGGAGAAGAACTTGATCCCGTTGTCCTTGTAGGGGTTGTGAGACGCGGAGACGACCGCCGCCAGGTCGAGGCCGAGCCGGCGCACGAGGATCGCCGCCGCCGGGGTCGGCAGGACGTCCGCCAGCAGCGCGTCGCCGCCCGCCGCGGCGATCCCGGCCGCCAGCGCCGACTCCAGCATCGGCCCCGACTCGCGGGTGTCACGGACGATCAAGACCTGCGGGCGGTCCTTCTGCAGCGAGGCGGTCGCGGCGCGGCCGAGCAGGGTGGCCAGCTCGGCCGTGAGGAAGGTCCCGGCCTCGCCGCGGACGCCGTCGGTCCCGAACAGCTTTCGGCCGGCCTCGGCAGCCATCCGCAGAGCCTAATGGTGAGCGATCGGGGAGACCCGGATCAGCGCTTGCTGAACTGCGGCTTCTTACGGGCCTTCTTGAACCCGGCCTTGCGACGCTCCTTGACGCGGGCGTCACGGGTGAGGAAGCCGCGGCGCTTGAGGTCGCCGCGCAGCTCGGCGTCGATCTCGGTCAGCGCCCGCGCGATGCCGTGGCGGATCGCCCCGGCCTGGCCGGAGACGCCGCCGCCGTGGACGCGGACGCGGACGTCGACGTTGCCCTCGTAGCCGGACACGGTCAGCGGCTGCTTGACCGTCGTCTGGTGCAGCGGGCGGGGGAAGAACTCGGCGAGCTCACGGCCGTTGATGCTGAACTTGCCGTCGCCCGGCAGCAGGGTGACGCGGGCGATCGAGCTCTTGCGCTTGCCGGTGGCGAGGAAGCGGGCGCCGGACTCCATCTTCGCAGGGGCACGGTCGGCGACGGCCGAGTCGCTCTCGGCGGCGGCCAGCTCGGCTTCGCGGCGGGCTTTCTCTTCTTCTTCGGCCTCGAGGCGGGCGCGCTCCTCGGCCGACAGCTCGGGCCGCTCGGGCTCGATCGCGATCGGCTCCAGGTTGGCGCCCGGGATGACGTCTTTCTTCTCCTCTTTCTTGGGCTCCTCGCGGCGCGGCGGCGCGGCAGGGGGCTCCTCAGCGGCGGGAGTCTCCTCCGCGGCCTCGGCCTGGGGCTCCTCGGCAGGTGCCTCCTCGGCGGCAGCCTGCGGCGCCTCGTCGGCGACAGGGGCCGCGGCCTCCGGGGTCTGTCCCTCGGTCGTCCCCTCCACGGGCTCGACCGGCTGCTGCTCTGAAGTCTCGTTCGTCTCGTCAGACATCTATCGCTGGATCTCCATCGGTTTCGGCTGCTGGGCCTCGTGTGGATGCTCGGGGCCGGCGTACACCTTGAGCTTGGTCAGCTGTTGGCGGGCGAGCCGGTTGCGCGGCAGCATGCCCTTGACGGCCTTGCGGATCACTTCCTCGGGCTGGCGGTCCAGCATCTCCTGGAGGCTGCGCGACTTGATCCCACCGGGGTAACCGCTGTGGCGCCAGTAGGTCTTCTGCGCCAGCTTGTCGCCGGTGACGCGGATCTTCTCCGCGTTGACGACGACGACGAAGTCCCCGGTGTCGACGTGCGGCGTGTAGGTCGGCTTGCGCTTGCCGCGCAGCGTGTCGGCGATCTGCGTCGCCAGCCGGCCCAGGGTCTGCCCCTCGGCATCGACGACGTACCAGTCGCGCTGGCGGTTCTCGGCTGTGGCTACAAAGGTCTTCATCGCGCTACCGGTCATAAAAAAGCGCGGGACATCCCCACGCGGCCGGTGGATGATAGCCAGATCGCCGGGCGGGCGCTCTGCAAGCCTCAGCGCGTGCAGCGGTCGCACCGACCGCGCAGGACCACATCGTGCTCGGTGACGTCGAAGCTCATCGTCCCGGCGACCTTGTCGAGGGCCTGCTCGAGGCTCTTGTCCTCGAACGGGACCATGCGGCCGCAGTCGCGGCAGATCGCGTGGTGATGGTGGTGGCCGGTGGGGTCGACGCGCTCGAATCCCGCGGTGCCGCGGCAGACCTCGATCCGCTGGACCAGGCCGAGCTGCTCGAGCTGCTCTAGCGCCCGGTAGACGCTGGCGCGGCCGACGGCGACGTCACGGTCGCGGAGCTCCTCCTCGAGGTCGAGGGCGGTCACCGCGCAGTCGTGCTTGGCGAGCGCCTCGATCACCGCCGTGCGGGCGCCGCCGCGGCGGTAGCCGGCGTCCTGCAGGGCGTCAAGTGCGAACCCTTCCCAACTCTGTCGGGTCGCCGTGCTCATGCCACCGATCCTAGGCCCTCCGGTTGGCGTCCTCGGGGGCGCCGCCGCCGGGCGAAACGCTCGCGCCCGGCCTGCCAGAGCCGCGCGGCGACGAAGACCGCGGCGCTGCCGGTGCCGACGAAGAAGCCGACGGGCCAGTCGGTTTCGTAAGAGGCGGCGATCGCGGACCAGACGACCACCAGCGCCAGCACCACCGAGAGCGCCATCGCGACGCCGGGCCGGTCGGTCAGCGAGCGCGCCGCGGCGGGGGCGCCGATCATCAGGCTGAAGATCAGGAGCGTCCCCACCACCGGCACCGTCATCGCCGTCGCCAGCGCCAGCACGCCGAGGAAGGCGAGCTCGATCCGGAAGGCGCCGATGCCGCGCGCCTCCCCCACCTCAGGCAGCGCCGAGGACAGCATCAGCGGGCGGTAGAGCGCGGCGATCGCGGCGACGCAGACGAGGCCGAGGACGAGCGTCGGCCAGAGCTGGTTGTCGCTGACCCCCAGCACCTCGCCGAAGAGCAGCGCGTAGACGGCCGGCTCGTACTGGTTGCCGAGGCTGACGAAGAGGGCGCCGGTCGCCAGCATCATCACCAGCATCAGCGCGGTGACCGCGTCGTGGCGGCCGCGCCGGCCGAGCAGGCCGATCCCGAGCGCGCCGACGAAGGCGGCGACGCCGAGCCCGAAGATGGTCGAGACGCCGACCAGCCCCGCCCCGGCGGCGCCCGCGAAGGAGCCGTTGGGGATCGCGTGGGCGGCGAAGACGGAGCCGCGCAGGACGGTGAAGAAGCCGACCACGCCGGCGACCACGGCGACGATGCCGGACACCTCCCAGGCGTTGACCATGAAGCCTTCGAACATCAGGCGCCCCGCTCCCGCCGCCATTCGACCAGGCCGCTCGCCAGGTAGCCGAGGAAGACCAGCGCGACGACGAAGAAGCTGACCGGCCAGCCGTGTTCGTGCGGCGGCCAGTGGTAGCTGTCGTAGGCGAGGAGGATGCCGAGCCAGACCGCGCCGATGCCGATCGCGGTCGCGCCCAGCATCGCCCGCAGCGGGCGCCGGGTGAGGCGCAGCGCGGCGGCGGCGGGACCGATCAGGAGCGCGGTCGAGAGGATCGTGCCGATCGTGATCGCGGCGAGCGCCGTCGCCAGGGCGAGCGCCAGCAGGTAGAGCGCGCCGACCAGCCGCACCGGGATGCCGCGCGCCGCCGCCATCTCGGGGCTGACGGTGGCGAGCAGGAGCGGCCGGTAGAGGACGACGATCATCGTCACGGCAAGCGCCGCGAGCCCCACCACGGCGGGGATCGTCGCGCTGGAGATGGCGAAGATCGAGCCGAAGAGGATCGTCACCGTGGAGCCGTTGCCGCTGCCCTGCGTGCTGTCGAGGTAGAGGAAGAACGCGGCGAGGCCGATCGCGGCCCCGAGGACGATCCCGGTCGCCAGGTCGCGTCCCCGCACCCGCTGGACGCCGACCAGCTCCATCGCCGCCGCGGCGAGCACGTCGACGGCGACGAACCCGGCCAGCGGCCCGGCCCCGACCAGCGCCGCGGCGGAGCCGCCGGTGGTGCCGATGTCCCCGAGCGACTCGCCGGCGAAGGACTGTCCCCGCATCACCGTGAAGACGCCGACCACGCCGGCGACGATCGCCACCGCGGTGCCGACCGCGAGCGCCACGTGGACCGCTTCGTTGTCCCAGAAGCCGGGCGCGAAGACGAAGAAGCCGAGGCTCACGGCGCCACCTCGCCCGGGAGCGCGTGTTCGACGGTCTCCTCGCAGCCGTGCAGGTCCTCGTCGTCGCCCGCGCCGGCGACGATCAGCACGCGCCCGTGGACGTCGATCACGTCGACGTGATGGCCGTAGAGGCGGCTGAGGACGTCGGGGCGGATGACCTCCTCGCTGGTGCCGCCGGCGGCGCGGCCGTGGGCGAGGTAGACGATCCGGTCCATGACCGGGAGCAGCGCGTTGATCTCGTGGGCGGAGATCAGGACGGCGACGCCGCGCTCGCGGCAGACCCGCGCCAGGAGCGCGACGACCTCCTGGGCGCTGCGCAGGTCGAGGTTGGCGAGCGGCTCGTCGGCGAGCAGCAGGCGCGGGCCGGAGATCAGCGCGTGGGCGATCAGGATCCGCTGCTGCTCGCCGCCGGAGAGCCGGCCGACGCGGGTGTCGGCGAAGGCCTCGGCGCCGACCGCGGCGAGCATCTCCTCGACCAGCTCGCGCTTGCGGCGGCGGTTGACGGCGAAGCCGAGCTTGCGCGCGTCGAGCCCGAGCCCGACCAGGTCACGGCCGCGCAGCGGCAGGTCGGGGTCGAGCAGGAACTTCTGCGGGACGTAACCGATCGAGTCGGTGCGCCGGGTGCGCGGCCGGCCGTCGACCAGGATCCGCCCGTCGGTTGCCGGCTGAAGCCCGAGGATCGCGCGGAAGAGCGTCGTCTTGCCGGCGCCGTTGGAGCCGATCAGCCCGGTGAACTGGCCCGGCGCGATGGCGAAGTCGATGCCGTCGAGGACCTGGCGCCCGGCGATCCGCACGCCGAGGCCCTCGACCGACAGCACCGCCTCGTTCACTGATCCGCTCCCATCACAGCGCTTCGGTCGACTTCCCGTGCGCGACGGCTTCTTCGAGCGCCGTGAGCTCGGCCTCCATCCAGCGCTGGTAGGTGTAGCCGGCCGGCATCGTCTCGTAGACGCCGACCACCGGCACGCCGTTGGCGGCCGCGGCGCCGAGGAACTTTTCCGTGATCGAGTCGGTCACCTGCTGGTTGTAGACGAAGGCGTCGGCCTTCCCTTCGGTGAAGAAGCTTTCCTGCAGGGCGACGGCCTGGGGAGCCGGATCGGCGTCGTTCATGACGTCGGCCTGCATCGTGAACGGGGTGAGGTTCTCGATCCCCGCCGCTTCCAGCAGGTAATCGGCGACCGGCTCGGTGGTGGCGACCGCGGCGCCGGGGAACTTGGTGCTGAATTCCTTCAGGCCGTTCAGCCAGGGCCGCAGCGAGGCTTCGAACTTCGCCAGGTTGGCCTCGAAGTACGCCTTGTGCTGGGGCTGCAGTTCGGAGAAGTCGGCGGCCAGTTGCCTGGCCACCGCGGGCATCGTCGCCGGCTTGTACCAGAGGTGCGGATTGGGGGTCGAGTCCGGCAGGCCGAGCAGTTCCTGGGCGTCGATCACGTCGCGCGAGTCGCTCGCCGACGCCGACTCGATCTTTTCCATCCAGCCGTCGTAGCCGAGCCCGTTCTGGACGACGACGTCGGCGCGGGCGACCTGCTGGGCGACGCTCACGCTCGCCTCGAAGCTGTGCGGGTCGGTGTTCGGGTCGCTCAACACGGCGCTGACGTCGACGTACTTCCCACCGATCTGTTCGATCACGTTCGCATACTCGTTCTCGGCCCCGACCGCGGAGATCTTGCCGTCGGCGGCGCCGCTGGCCGAGCCCCCGCAGCCGGCCACGGCAAGCGCCGCAAGCATCGCCAGGCAGAGGACGGGCAGAACACGGCGCGCGCCGAGGCGAGGGTTCGTCATGGCTCGGCAGACTACACGATAATGAGAATCGTTCTCAGTCAGGTGACGACGAGACCCCTGACCGACCGAAAGGCGGCGCCGAATAGGGTTCGCCCGCGTGATCGCGTCGATCCCCAGCCCCTCGCAGCCCGGCCTCGGCATCGGGCCGTTCGAAATCCACGTCTACGGGCTGATGTACGCGATCGCGGTGACCGCGGCGGTGCTGATCGTGCGGCGGCGCTGGAGCAAGCTGGGCGGCGATCCCGAATTGCCGCTCCAGGTGGCGATCTGGGCGTTCCCGGCGGGCCTGATCGGCGGCCGCCTCTACTTCGACATCACCAGCTTCAGCGAAATGCCTCACACCTGGTACGGGCCGATCGCGGTCTGGGACGGCGGGCTCGGCATCTGGGGCGGCATCGCCGCGGGCGCCGCGGTCGGCATCTGGCGCGTCCACCGCGCCGGAGTATCGGTCACCGCCTTCATGGACTGCACCGCCCCCGCCCTCCTCGTCGCCCAGGCGATCGGCCGGGTCGGCAACTACTTCAACCAGGAGCTCTTCGGCGGCCCGACCTCCCTCCCCTGGGGTCTCGAGATCTCCCCCGCCCACCGCCCCGAGGGCTACCTCCACTACGCCACCTTCCAGCCGACCTTCCTCTACGAGATCATCTGGAACCTCGCCCTGGCCGCCTTCCTCGTCTGGCTCGGCCACCACCGCAAGATCCGCCCGCCCGGCCTCTTCGCCCTCTACGTGATGGGCTACTCCGCCTTCCGCATCTTCGAGGAGAGCCTCCGCGTCGACCCCGCCCACCACATCCTCGGGCAGCGCCTGAACTTCTGGGTCGCGATCGCCCTCACCCTGGTCGGCTTCGCCTGGTTCCTCTGGACCCAACGCGACCGCCCCGGCGCCGACGACCCTCCGGTGGTCCAATCACCACCGGATCGTGGCGAAACAGTGACTTCTTCGTAGAACCTTTGTAACAACGTCCACGTTGTACAATTTCCGCGTTATGACCGTCGAATGCGATGGGCGACGGAGCGGACGAGAGAGTTCGAGGAGTGGTGGGAGACGCTGACCGAGCTGGAGCAGAATCAGGTCCTCTCGTCACTCCTGCTCGTCGAAGAGTCGGGGCCGGCCACCGGACGTCCCGCCGTCGACACGGTGAGCGGCTCGCGCCATCCCAACCTGAAGGAGCTCCGCGCGACCCAGACCCTCCGCGTTTTCTTCGCCTTCGATCCGAGGCGAGTGGCGATCTTGCTGGTCGGAGGCGACAAGGCCGGACGAACCAAGCGCTTCTACCGTCAGATGATCGCGAAGGCCGACAAGATTTACGACGCACATCTCCGGAGCGTTACGAAAGGAGCAGCCGCAAATGAAGAAGGGTGAAACCAGGCCGTTCAAAGAGCTGGCGGACGAGGTTTACAAACGACCGGGCGCACGCGAGGAAATCGAGGCCCGCTCGGCGGGAATCCGAGCGGTGATGAAACTTGCCGAGCTGCGCAAACGTCGCAACATGACCCAGACGGCACTCGCCGAGGTGCTGCAGACGACCCAGGCCAACGTCTCGCGGATCGAGCGGGGCGGCAACCCCTATCTGGAAACGCTCGAGGACTTTGTCGAAGGTATCGGCGGGCGCCTTGAAATCAACGTCGTCTTCGACGATGAAGTCGTCCCGTTGAAGCTGCCGGAGGCGGTCGCCGTGCCTACTCCCACTCGATCGTCGCGGGCGGCTTAGAGGAGATGTCGAGGGCACAACGGTTGACGCCGCGGATCTCGTTGATGATGCGGTTGGAGACGCGCTCCAGGAGGTCGTAGGGAAGGCGGGCCCAGTCGGCGGTCATCGCGTCGTCGGAGGTGACGGCGCGGATCACGATCGGGTAGGCGTAGGTGCGGCCGTCGCCTTGGACGCCCACCGAGCGGACCACCGGCAGGACGCAGAAGGACTGCCAGAGCTGGCGGTAGAGCTCGGCGGCGCGGATCTCCTCCTGGAGGATCGCGTCGGCGGCGCGGAGGATGTCGAGGCGCTCGCGGTTGACCTCGCCGCCGACGATCCGGATCGCCAGGCCGGGGCCGGGGAAGGGCTGGCGCCAGACCATCCGCTCCGGCAGGCCGAGCTCCATGCCGACCGCGCGCACCTCATCCTTGAACAGCATCCGCAGCGGCTCGACCAGCTCGAAGTCGAAGTCCTCGGGCAGGCCGCCGACGTTGTGGTGGGACTTGATCGTCGCCGCGTGGTCGGAGCCGCCGGACTCGATCACGTCGGAGTAGAGCGTCCCCTGGACCAGATAGCCGACGTCGTCGAGCTTGCCCGCCTCCTCCTCGAAGACGCGGATGAACTCCTCGCCGATGATCTTGCGCTTGCGCTCCGGCTCGTCGACGCCCGCGAGCTTGGCGAGGAAGCGCTCTTCGGCGTCCACCGCGATCAGCGGGATGCCGAACTGGGAGAACGTCTCCACCACCTGCTCGGACTCGTTCATCCGCATCATCCCGTGGTCGACGTAGATGCAGGTCAGCCGCTCCCCCACCGCCTTGTGGACGAGCAGCGCCGCGACCGAGGAGTCGACGCCGCCGGAGAGGCCGCAGATCACCCTCCCCTCGCCGACCTGGACGCGGATCTTCTCCACCTGTTCGGTGATCACCGAGGCGGCGCTCCACTGCTCGGTGCAGCCGGCGACGTCGCGCAGGAAGCGGGTGAGGATCTCGGTCCCGTAGGGCGTGTGGACGACCTCGGGGTGGAACTGGATGCCGTAGAGCGCCCGGTCGGGCATCTCGTAGGCGGCCACCGGCGAGCTCGGCGAGGACGCCAGCGCGGTGAACCCCTCCGGCGCCTCGCGCACCACGTCGCGGTGGCTCATCCAACAGCTCTGCTCCTCGGGCAGTCCGCCGAGCAGCCTGCCGCCGCCGCCCGTCAGGGTCAGCTCGGTGCGCCCGAACTCTCCCGCCTCGGCGCCTTCGACCTTGCCGCCCAGCCCCAGCGCCATCGCCTGCATCCCGTAACAGATGCCCAGCAATGGGATGTCGAGGTCGAGCAGCTGGGTCGGGAAGGCGGGCGCCCCCGGCTCATACACCGAGGCCGGCCCACCGGAGAGCACCAGCGCCTTCGGCTTGCGCGCCCGGATCCGCTCGATGTCGGCGTTCGCCGGCAGGAGCTCGGCGAAGACGCCGCATTCGCGGATCCGCCGCGCGATCAGCTGCGAGTACTGGCCCCCGAAGTCGAGGACCAGCACCTCCTCAGTTGCCTTCACCTCGTCGGCGGGCAGCACGCCGCCCGGCTCGACATCGGACCGGGCGGCGACCTGCTCAGTCATCCGAGACGGCTACTCCCGCGGAGACGGCGGCACGGCCGTTGGAGCCCATGCCGACGTGCTGCTCGTTCTGCAGCTTCTTGCCCTCGCTCATCAGCGCCGGCGCGACCATCACCTCGGCCCGCTGGAAGCTGCGGATGTCCTCGTAGCCGCAGGTGGCCATCGAGGTTTTCAGCGCCCCCATCAGGTTGAAGGTGCCGTCGTTCTCGCGCGCCGGGCCGAGCAGGATCTGCTCCATCGTGCCGTCCTGCTTGGTCGAGACGCGGGTGCCGCGCGGCAGCGAGGGATGGAACGTCGCCATCCCCCAGTGGAAGCCGCGACCCGGCGCCTCTTTGGCGCGGGCGAGCGGCGAGCCGATCATCACCGCGTCGGCGCCCATCGCGATCGCCTTGGAGACGTCGCCGCCGGTGCGCATGCCGCCGTCGGCGATCACGTTCACGTACTCGCCGGTCTCCAGCATGTGCTGGGCGCGGGCGGCCGCCACGTCGGCGATCGCCGTCGCCTGCGGGACGCCGATCCCGAGCACGCCCCGGGTGGTGCAGGCGGCGCCCGGGCCGACCCCGACCAGGACCCCGACCGCGCCGGTCCGCATCAGGTGCAGGCCGGTCGAGTAGGAGGCGCAGCCGCCGACGATCGTCGGCACCGGCACTTCGGCGATGAACTCCTTCAGGTTCAGCGGCTCGACCGTGGTCGAGACGTGCTCGGCGGAGATCACCGTGCCCTGGATGACGAGGATGTCGAGGCCCGCCTCGATCGCCACCTCGTAGTACTCGCGCACTTTCTGCGGCGTGAGCGAGCCGCAGACGACCGCGCCGGTCGCCTTGATTTCCTCGACCCGCTGGGCGATCAGCTCCGGCTTGACCGGCTCGGCGTAGATCTCCTGCATGAGCCGCGTCGCTTCGTGCTTGGGCGCGACCGAGATCGCCTCGAGCTTCTCTTCGGCGTTCTCGAAGCGGCTCCAGATGCCCTCGAGGTTGAGCACGCCGAGGCCGCCGAGCTTGTTGGTGAGCGCCGCGGTCTGGGGACTGACCACGCCGTCCATGGCGGAGGCGAGCAGCGGCAGCTCGAACCGGTAGGGACCAAGCGTCCAGGTGATGTCGATGTCGTCAGGGTCCCGCGTGCGGCGCGAAGGAACGATCGCTACATCGTCGAATCCGTAGGCGCGCCGCCCTTTCTTACCGCGGCCGATTTCGATTTCCAAAGTGGCTACCTCCAGGGCTGGCGTTGAACTAGCCAGACTACACTTCGGCCGGGACCTCCAAATCGTGCACGGAGACGCCGCCCAGCAGCCGCTCCACCTGGTTGCGGTCGACGAAGCCGGCGCCGAAGTGCTGGGTCGACTCTGCGCCGCAGGCGACGCCGTAGGCCAGGCACTCCTCCTCGCTGCGCCCCTCGTAGCGCGCGGCCACGTAGCCGGCGACGAACGCGTCGCCCGAGCCGACCGTGGAGACCGGCTCCAGCGGCTCGGTGTGGACCTCGAGCAGGCGCCGCTCGGCGCCCTCGCCGACCGCCGCGACGCACCCCTCCGGACGGGTGATCGCCGCCTGCTCGGCGCCGAGCCGGACGACCTCCAGCAGGCCGCTGGCCAGATCGTTGCCGTCGGCGAACTCCTGCCCGACCAGCTCCTCGGCCTCGGTCTCGTTCGGCGTCACCATCGCCGGGCCGGCCCGCGTCCCGGCCAGCATCGCCTCCCCCTCGGCGTCGAGCACACAAGGCACGCCGCGCCGCCGTAGGTCGTCGATCAGCCGCGCGTAGAGGTCGTCCCCGGCCCCCGGGGGCAGCGACCCGGCCAGCACGCAGAGCTTCGCCCCGCCCGCCAGGTAGCCGATCCGGTCGAAGAGGCGCTTCGTCTCCTCGGCGGAGACCGCCGGGCCGCGCTCGTTGATCTCGGTCTGCTCGCCCGAGGTCGGGTCGATCACGGCCAGGTTGACCCGCGTCTCGGAGGCGATCTCGATGAAGTCGGTGAGCATCGACTCTTCGTGGAGCTGTTCGAGCACCTGGGTCCCGGACGCGCCGCCGACGAAGCCGGTGGCGATCACCGGGCGGCCGAGCAGGGCCAGCGCCCGCGCCACGTTGATGCCCTTGCCGCCCGCGACCGTGCGGCTCTCCACCGCGCGGTGCCGTCGGCCCAGGCGAAAGTTCGGAACGGCGACGGTGCGATCGATCGCCGCATTCAGCGTCACGGTGAGGATCACTTCTTCTTTACCCGCTTTCCCCTTCGGATTCGGCGGACGGACCGCCCGAGAAGCATCGCTACGACCAGTATCGCGCACGCCGCGATCGCCAAGGGAAGGGGATGTTCGCCGATGAACCCGCGGGCCTTGTCGAAGGCACTGGCAGCGGGGATGCGGCGGCTGGCAAGGAGCGGGACGCTGCCCGCGCGCAGGCCGTCGACGCTCACCGTCGCGGTGCCGAGGCGGGCGCCGCGGCGGATCGGCCCGGTCACCTCGCGGGGCGCCTCGACGTCGACTTCGACCTTCTGCCCGTCGCGCAGAGCCACCTTCAGCGGGTGGGCGACAAGCAGCGGCAGCTCGCCGCCGGAATAGCGGATCGCGGGGCTGGCGAGCTCCTCGCCCTTATGGAGGGCCTTGCGCCGGTGGTACTGGCGAAAGCCCCATTCGAGCAGTTCGAGGTTGTCGGAGAAGCGGGTTTCGTCGGTCGGCGCGTCGATCGCCACCGAGATCAGGTGGATGCCGCGCTTCTCCCCCGAGCCGACCAGGACGTAGCCTGCCTTCCAGGTGTGGCCGGTCTTCACGCCGGTCACCCACGGTGCCATTTCCAGCAGCTCGTTGATCGTCTTGATCTTGCGGGGCGGGTGCAGGCTCTTCAGCGTCTTTTCGCGCGTGTCGGCGATCTTCGCGAAGGCCGGGATCTTCTCCAGCTCCATCGTCAGCGCCGCCAGGTCGAGGGCGCTCGAGTAGTTGCCCCTCTGGTCGAGCCCGACCGGGTTGGCGTAGTGGGTGTTGGTCAGGCCGAGCGCCGCCGCATAGCGGTTCATCTCGGCGACGAACTTCTTCACCGAGCCCGCCGAGTCGATCGCCAGCGTGTGGGCGGCATCGCCCGCGCTCAGCAGGATCAGCCCGTAGAGCAGGTCTTCGACGCTGATCTTCTGGCCCGCCCGCAGGCCCATCACCGACTCGCCGTATTCGTATTCGTAGGGCTGGGCCTTGACGATCTTGGCGAGCGGCAGGTCCTTCATCGCCACGTAGGCGGTCATCAGCTTGGTCGTCGAGGCGACCAGACGCCGTTCTTCGCCCGCGTGGGAGGTCAGCACCTCGCCGGTGCGCCCGTCGATCAGCGCCCAGGACTTGGCGAGGACGTGCGGGCCCTTGGTCTGGTGCTGGTGGTGCTTGCCGCCCCCGTGGCCGGCGCCCTTGCTCTGGGACGATTCCGCGCCGCCTGCGGTCGCGACCGGCGCCAGCGCGCCGAGCAGGACCAGGAGCAGCGCGCCGATCCGGCGCCAGGTCACTTCTGCAGCTTGAGGACTTCGCCCGCGACCATGATCTGCGGGTCGACTTCAGGGTTCAGCGCCTGCAGTTCGGCGACCGGCACGCCGGTCTTGTGGGCGATCGAGATCAGCGTGTCGCCGCTCTGCACGGTGTAGGTCTTCGCCTTCGTGCGCTTCTTCTTGGGCGCCGTTTCCTTGTGCTGCTGCGCCTTGTGCCCGTTCTTGTGGTCCGAGCTCGAGTGCAGGTCGGTGTTCGAGGCGACCACGATGACCGCGACAACCGCCGCCACCAGGGCGGCGAGCGCGAGGAGTCTGGCTATCCAGCTTCGCTTCTTCATCGTTGGTCAGTGGGTCCCCGCGCCTGCGCCGGGCTTTCGTCGGGGAGCGGCATCGTAGCGTCGAAAGAGGCGATCACCAGCCGCTTTGGTCAGGCGTTCGAGATCTCCCAGAGGGTCGTCCGCAGCTCCTCGGCGGCGGCGGCCGGATCGGCGGCACCCGCGATGCCGCGCGAGGAGGAGACGATCGCCCCCGCCGGGCCCGGCGCGAAGGCGGCGCCGAGGAGCTTCGGGTCGCCTCCCTGGGCGCCGACTCCCGGCAGCAGGAAGACCGAGCGCGGCATCAATTCGCGCAGGCGGGCGATGTGCCCCGGCTCGGTGGCGCCGACGACGGCGCCGAGGCCGCTCAGGCCGGACTCGCCGACGAGCCGCCCGGAGAGCGCGTCGACCAGCGAGGCGAGCCGCTCGTGCAGCGGCGTGTCCGGGCTGGGGACGTCCATCAGGTCGGCGGCACCCGGGTTGCTGGTGCGGACGAGCACGAAGATCCCCGCCCCGGCCTCCTCGCAGGCGGCGACCAAGGGCTCGAGGGCGTCGCGGCCGAGCAGCGGGTTGGCAGTGAAGGCGTCGACGCCGAGGCCCGGCACCTCGCCCCACGGCGTCGGCGTCGAGCCGACCAGCGCCTGCGCGTAGGCCGCGGCGGTGACCGGCACGTCGCCCCGCTTGCCGTCGGCGAGGAAGATCAGGCCCGCCTCGCGAGCGGCCTCACGGACCTCCGCGAGCGCCTCCCAGCCCGGCGGACCGAGCCGTTCGAAGCAGGCGAGCTGCGGCTTCACCGCGACGCAGTGGGGTCCCACGCGCGTGATCAGCTCGCGGCAGTGGGCGGCGACGGCACGGCCCGCAAGGACGGCGGGTGAGGCGTCGCCTTCGGCCTCGACCGCGATCCCCGGCAGTAACTTCGCGGGATCGGGGTCGAGGCCGAGGCAAACCTGACTGCGGCGCTCTTCGACGAGCGCCGTCAGCCGGTCAGCGAACTCAGTCAGGAACTCAGCCCTTGACTTTGGTCTTCAGCGCGGAGCCGGCGGAGAAGCGCGGCACTTTGCCGCCCGGGATCGTGATCCGCTCGCCGGTGCGGGGATTCACGCCCTGGCGCGGGCCACGCTCGGCGACGTGGAATTTGCCGAAGCCGGTGAAGCTGACCTCGTCACCCGCCGCCAGCGCGCCGGTGATCGCGTCGAGGACGGCGTCGACGGCGTCGCTTGCCGCTTTTTTGCTGCCCAGCCGGTCGTCAGATGCCAGTTGGTCCAGAAACTCAGCCTTGGTCACGTCGAGATTCCTCCTCGGGGGTTGAAGTCGAGGCGCAATCTAACAATGCCGGTCGGCGGGAAACCGCGCGGGGAGCCAAAAGAGGGCTTGAGCGGTCGGTTATGTCTTGACTGGGGGCATCGACGGCGGGGGCCCGTGGCGCTGCCGGCCGTCCGAGGTGGTGGGTGCGGGTGTCCTGGGCTCCTCATGGGGGTCCTGGC
>CALCIA010000233.1 GCA_937907435.1 uncultured Actinomycetes bacterium | reverse complement strand
GCCCCTCTCGCCACGGCCACAGCCTGCCCGGGCCGTGGCGAGAGGGGCGCGTCCCCAACCGGGCGACAGCTTGCGGGGCCTGGACCCTCCCGGGCGCCAGCCTGCGGGCCCTGAACCCAGTCCAGCCCCGACGAAATCGACCGACTACGCGACTACGCCGCCCCGCCGGCCATGGCCGGCAGGATCACCACGGTGTCGCTGTCCTGGACGGCGGTGCCCAAGCCGTCGAGGACGCGGACGTCCTCGTCGTTCACGTAGACGTTGACGTAGCGGTTGAGCTCGCCCTCGGCGTCGAAGAGCTGGGCGGAGGTTTCCGGGTGGGCGTCGGTGAGGGCGCGGAGGACGTCGCCGACGTTGCCGCCGGCGGCTTCGACCTCGGAGGAGCCGCCGGTTTTCGGCCGCAGGACGGGTGGGATGCGTACGGTCGCCATCGCGGGCTGGATCCTAGTCGAGTCGGGGACCGCTCAGCGGTCTCCGCCGGCGCCGGCGCAGAAAAGGTCGTAGTCGGGGAACTGACCCATCTCCGACTCGGGGATCTCGGTCGCGTGCTCGCCGCAGATCGGGCAGTTGGGATCGCGGCGGACCTTCAGCTCGGTGAAGGTGGTGCTGAGCGCCTCGTAGAGGAGCAGCCGGCCGACCAGCGGCCGGCCCTTGCCGAGCACCAGCTTGATCACCTCGTTGGCCTGCAGCGTGCCCATCGTCCCGGTCATCACGCCGAGGACGCCGTTGGCGGAGCAGCTCGGCGCCAGCTCGGGCGGCGGCGGGGTCGGGTAGAGGCAGCGGTAGCAGGGCCCCTCGTACGGGACGAAGGTCGAGACCTGTCCGTCGAAGCTGAGGATCGAGGCCGAGACGACCGGCTTGCGCAGCCGCACCGAGGCGTCGTTCAGCAGGTAACGGGTGGGGAAGTTGTCGGCCCCGTCGACGATGATGTCGTAGTCGCCGATGATGTCGAGGATGTTTTCGGCGTTCAGCCGCAGCCGGTGCTCGACCACCTTGACGTCGGGGTTCAGCGCTTCGATGAAGATCCGCGCCGACTCGGTCTTCGGCATGCCGACCCGTTCGGTGTTGTGGATGACCTGGCGCTGCAGGTTGGAGGTGTCGACCACGTCGTCGTCGACCAGCCCGATCGTGCCGATCCCGGCGGCGGCCAGGTAGAGCGCGGTCGGCGCGCCGAGGCCGCCGGCCCCGAGCAGCAGCACCTTCGCGTTCAGCAGCTTCAGCTGTCCGTCGACGCCGACCTCCGGCATCAGCATGTGGCGCGAGTAGCGCTCGCGCTGCTCGTCGGTCATCCCGCTGGGCGAGACGACCGGCAGCCCCTGCTCCTGCCAGGCGAGGATCCCGCCGCCGACCGAGGCGACGTCGGTGTAGCCCAGCCGCTGCAGCTGGGCGGCGGCGATGCCGGAGCGGTTGCCGGAGCGGCAGTAGAGGAGCGTGCGGGCGGACTTGTCCGGCGCGACGCTCTCGATCTGGTCGGCGAGCAGCGCCGGGGGCACCAGCTTGCCACCCTCGAGGTGGGCCTCCTGGTACTCGTGCGGCTCGCGCGTGTCGATCAGGACGACGTCGCCGCCCTCGATCTCCTGCGCCGCCTCGAACGGTTCGATCTCCTCGATGACCTGCACCTGCTCGGTTCCTGCGCCAGTCGCCATTCTTTAAATCCCCTAATTCGGATCAGCTTTACTTCAAAAAGTATAGCGAGCCGCTTTCGCGAGCACAAAGAAAAAGCGCCGCGACCGTCGTCCAGACCGGACGGCCGCGGCGCTGACTTAGGTCACCGGACGAGACCTAGCCCTTCGGGAGCGTCCTAGAGACTCGGACGCATCTGACGAAGTCTGCGCACCCGCTCCTCGATCGGCGGGTGGGTGGAGAAGAGGCCGGCCAGGCCTTTCCCCTTGAAGGGACGGACGATGTAGAGCGGCTCGGCGGCCTGGTTGACCTGCATCGGCATCGCCGCGGCGCCCTGCTCGAGGCGCAGCAGCGCGCTCGCCAGGGACTCCGGGTTGCCGCACAGTTCGGCGCCGCCGGCATCCGCCGCGTACTCGCGCTGCCGCGAGATCGCCAGCTGGATGATGCTCGCCGCGATCGGCGCCAGGATCACCATCGCCAGCGCCGCGACCAGCCCCAACGGCCCGTTGTCGTCGTCGCCGAACCACATCAGCATGTAGGCGAGGTAGGTGATCGCGGTACCGATCGCCGAGGCGACCGACTGGATCAGGATGTCGCGGTTGCGGACGTGGGTGAGCTCGTGGCCGAGCACGCCGCGCAGCTCGTCCTCGGAGAGCAGTTTGGTGATCCCGCGGGTGACCGCCACCGCCGAGTGTTTCGGGTTGCGGCCGGTCGCGAAGGCGTTCGGCTGGTCGCTCGGGATCATGTACATGCGCGGCATCGGCAGCCCGGCGCGCGTCGTCAGTTCGCGCATCATCTGGTAGAGGCGCGGCGCTTCCGATTCGTCGATCGGCTTGGCGCGGCTCGCGGCCAGGGCCAGTTTGTCGCTGAAGAAGTAGGAGCCAAGGTTGATCAACAGGGCGATCCCGAGGAACACTCCGGCGCCCTGGGGACCCCCGATGAGCGCGCCGATCACGACCAGCAGGCCGCCGAGGGCGGCCATCAGGATCGTGGTGCGCAGCGTCGCGCCGAGGGTCGATTGTTTGGTGGTGGTCATCGTTCAGGTCTCCTCATGGAGCAATGGTCGGCCGAGTATTGCGCCGGCGGCGCGGATGCACCATAGGGGGCAACCCCTGAAGCAGCAGCGGCGAACCCCTAGGCCCGCCTACGCTTGAGGGGTGCGAAGGCGCGCCCTCTTCACCCAGGTGCTGGTCGTCAACGCGGTGCTGCTGGGGGCGGTCGCGATCGTCGCCGGGGCGATCGCGGGCCTCTCGGCGTGGGAGATCGTCGGCATCGCAGCGCTTGCCGTGGTCGCCGGCGCCGCCGCCAACGCGATCCTGCTGCGCCGCCGCTTCACCCCGCTCGAGGACCTGATCGACGAGATGGAGCGGGTCGACCTCTCGCGCCCCGGCTCCCTCCTCCCCCGCTCGATCGACGGGGTCGGTGAGACCGAGGAGGTGGAGCGGATCGAGCTCGCCTTCCTGCGCATGATGCGGCGCCTCGAAGCGGAGCGTCGCCGTGCCGGCTCGGCGACGCTGCACGCCCAGGAGGAGGAGCGGGCGCGGGTGGCGCGGGACCTCCACGACGAGGTGAACCAGTCGCTGACCGGCCTGCTGCTGCGCCTCGAGGCGGCGCGCTCGGCAGCGCCGCCGGGGTTGGAGCCGGAGCTCGCCGAGACCAAGGCGCTTGCCAACCAGGCGATGCGCGAGCTCCTCTCCCTGGCCCGGCAGCTCCGCCCCACCGCACTCGACGACCTCGGGCTGGCGGCGGCGATCGCCGGGCTGGTCGAGCGCCTCGGCGAAGGCGAGATCGAGGGCACCGTCGCGGTCGAGGGGGACTTCGCCGACCTCTCCGACGACGCCCAGCTCGTCGTCTACCGCGTCGCCCAGGAGGCGCTCTCGAATGCGGCACGCCACTCCGGCGCAGCCCACGTCGCGGTGACGCTGCGCCGTGACGCCAAGGGCGTCGAGCTGGTCGTCGCCGACGACGGCCGCGGTTTCGCGTTCGCCGAGTCCGAGCGCGGCCTCGGCATCGGCGGCATGCGCGAGCGCGCCCTCCTGGTCGAAGGCGAGCTGACGATCGAGTCCCGCCCCGGCGCCGGCACCACCGTCCGCCTCACCATCCCGGCAGAATCGGCACCATGAGGGTGCTGATCGCCGACGACCACGGGATCGTGCGGTCCGGGCTGCGGCTGCTGTTGGAGCGCCAGCCGGACATCGAGGTGGTCGGCGAGGCGGCCGACGGGGCCACGGCGCGCGACCTGGCGATCCGCGAGCGGCCCGACCTGGCGATCCTCGACGTGAAAATGCCGAACCTGACCGGGCTCCAGGCGACGCGGGAGATCAAGCGCCAGGCGCCCGAGGTGTCGGTCCTGATCCTCTCGATGCACGACGACGAGCGCTATCTCTTCGAGGCGCTGAAGGCGGGCGCCTCCGGCTACGTCCTCAAGGCCCAGGCCGACACCGACCTGCTGGCGGCGATCCGCGCGGTCGAGCGCGGCGAGCCGTTCCTCACCCCCGAGGCCCAGCGCACCCTGATCAAGGACGTGCTCGAACGCGGCTCCTCCGGCGAAGAGGAGCTCACTCCGCGCGAGGAGGAGATCGTGAAGCTGGTCGCCGAGGCGAACACGACGAAACAGATCGCCGAGCTCCTCCACCTCTCCGAGAAGACCGTGGAGAACCACCGCGCCAACGCGATGCGCAAGCTCGGCATGAGAGATCGGGTGGAGCTGGTGCGCTACGCGATCCGGAGGGGACTGATCGAGCCGTAGGTCGCTTGATTCCTCGGGGGCGAGGGAC
The DNA here is from genome assembly GCA_937907435.1 of uncultured Actinomycetes bacterium. Lineage (GTDB taxonomy): Bacteria > Actinomycetota > Thermoleophilia > Solirubrobacterales > 70-9 > VAYN01. The sequence goes on along the minus strand of CALCIA010000233.1, from coordinate 82 downwards.
GGAAGGGACGGGGGCCCGCAAGCTGGTGCCCGGATAACGGACGCGCCCCTCTCGCCACGGCCCGGGCAGGCTGTGGCCGTGG
>CALCIA010000232.1 GCA_937907435.1 uncultured Actinomycetes bacterium | reverse complement strand
CCCTCTCGCCACGGCCACAGCCTGCCCGGGCCGTGGCGAGAGGGGCGCGTCCCTATCCCGGGCGCCAGCTTGCGGGGTCTGGACCCTTCCGGGCGACAGCTTGCGGCCCTCCGTCCCTTCCGGGCCCCAGCCTCAGCCGCCTACTTCCCGTCCCTTGACGGCCTGACCGCCATCGTCATCTTGGCCAACGCGCACAAGCGCTCGTCGTCGTCGACGATCTCGACCGTCCAGAGCCAGGTGGTGCGGCCGCGGTGGCGGGCGACGGCGCGGACTTCGGCGTGGCCTGAGGTGACCGGGCGTACGAAGCTGACCTCGATCGACTGGCCGACGGCGATGTTGCCTTCCTCGTAGACGGCCACCGCGGTGGCGTAGGAGCAGAGGCTCTCGACCAGGGTGGAGTAGACGCCGCCGTGCATGAGGCCGTAGGGCTGGCGCAGCTCGTCGCGGAGCTCGATCCGGGCGCGGGCGTCGTCGGGATCGAGGCTGATCCACTCGGTTCCGATGTAGTCGTCGAAATTCGATCGATTCTTAATCGATTCCTCGCTCTCCATCGCCGGGCAGCCTATTAGGGTTCCCCGGGGTGGCGTTGAGCGACGAGCAAAATGCGATGCTGCGCCTGCTGGCCCAGGGCGAGCAGGGATACGCGGACATCGCGGCCCTGATGGGGCTGAGCGAGGAGGAGGTGCGGGCCAAGGTGGTCGGCGCCCTCGCCCAGCTGCAGGCCGAAGGCAAGCCCGCGCCAGACGTCCCGCCGCCGATCCCGGGCGGCGCGCATCCCGCCGCCGAAGTGGCGCCGCCCGAGCCCGAGGCGCCCGCCGCGAGCGAGGAGCCTGAGCCCGCGGTCGCCGACGCCGTGGCGCCGAGCGGTCGGCGGGCGGCCGCGGATGCCGTGGCGCCGAGCGGTCAGGCGGCGGCCGAGTCCGCCCAAGCCAAGCCGGCGGCCGCAGAGCCGCAGGGCGGTCCCGCCGCTGCCGAACGTCCGGAGGCGGGCGCCACGACCGCGCCTTCCGCCGGCCCCTCGAAGCCATCCGCCACAGCCTCCGCCCCCACCCCTCCGTCGGGCCGGGCCCCTCCGGCGGGCGCACCATCACGCTTCCGGCCGGCCGAAAAGCCTGGCTGCTCGGCGGCGGGATCGTCGCGGCGATCGCGGTGATCGTCGTCGTGATCCTCCTGGTCTCCGGCGGCGGTGACGGCGGCTCGACGACCGCGTCGACCGAAGGCGCCACGACCGCCGCCGAAGGTGGCAACGGCGAAACGAACGCGGGCGCCAAACCGGCGACCGAAGCCAAATTGGAAGCGGTCGACGGCTCGGAAGCGAAAGGCTTCGCCTCCTTCGGCCGGGTGAAGAACAAGCTGGCGCTGCAGGTCGAAGCGACCGGACTCGCGCCGACCACGGCAAGCACCTCCTACGCGATCTGGCTCGCCCAGAACCCGCGGAAAATGATCCCGCTCGCCTCGACCGCGGTGAAAGGGACCGGCAAAGCCGCGGGCGTGATCGCGGCGCAGTTCGAAGTGCCCGTCGAAATCCTCGGCTACCTTGCGAGCGGGACCTTCGACCAGATCGCGATCACGAAAGTCGACAACAAACGCTTCCAGACCGGGATCGAAGTCGCGACGAAACGGAAAAAAACGCCGACCTACCTCGGCGAAGAAGTCCTGCGCGGCACCATCACCGGCCCGATCGTCGGACTCGCCGTCCGCGAAGAAGAAAAGAAAGCCGAAGAAGAAGGCAAGTAGCCCCCGATGCGTTCGCAGAAAGCCGCGCTATCCGCGGATAAGTGCGAACTCGCCCGGGGGGGCGGCGCCAGGGGACGTTAGGGGAGGAGCTTGCCGGGGTTCATGATCCCGGTCGGATCGAGGCGCTCCTTCACGGCGCGGAGCACGTCCAGTCCCGTCTCCCCCACCTCGGCCTCCATGTAGGGGGCGTGATCGCGGCCGACCGCGTGGTGGTGGGTGATGGTGGCGCCGCCGGCGACGATCGCCTCGCTTGCCGCCCGCTTCACCGCCGTCCACTGCTCGAGCTCGGCGCCGCGGCGCGCCCGCGAGATGAAGGTGAAGTAGAGCGAGGCGCCGTCGGCGTAGGCGTGCGAGAGGTGGCAGAAGACGAGGCCCGGCGTGCCCTCGCCGTCGAGCGTGCCCGCGATCGCGGCGCCGACGGCCCGGTGGAGCTCACCGAGGCGGGTCCAGGTGTGCGAGGTCTCGAGCGTCTCGACCATCGCCCCCATCCCCATCAACAGGTCGCGCTGGTAGGGCCCGCCGTAGCGGCCGTGCTCCCAGGAGCGCCCGCCCGCGCGCCCGAGGTAGACGGCACCGCCCGCCCGCAGCGCCCGCACGGTCAGCGCGCGGCGCCGGGTCAGCGCTTCCTCGGTGCCCTCGTAGCCGACGATCATCAGCGCCCCGCCCGCCCGGCGCCGCGCCTTCAGGTAGGCGCCGAACGCCTTCCCGGCGGCGCCGCGCGGCCCCGAGAGCGCCAGCGACCCCACCGTCTCCTCCTCGTCGGAGACGCGGATCACGGTCGGCAGCCCCGGTCCCTGGGCGAGGACGCGCGCGATCTCCCGTCCCGCCTCGAAGCTCTCCGCCATCCAGGCCTCGTAACGGCGCTGCGGCGGCGCCGGGCGCACCCGCACGGTGACGTCCGGGATCACGCCGAGCGTCCCCTCCGAGCCGATCACGAGATCCCGCAGGGCGGGCCCGGCGGCGGTGTGCGGGGTTTCCAGCGTGCGCAGGTTCCCGGCCGGGGCGAGCAGGCGCACCGAGCTGACCAGCGAGTCGAAGCGCCCATAGCCGCTCGAGGCCTGCCCGGCCGAGCGGGTCGCGGCGAAGCCGCCGATCGTCGCGTACTCGAAGGACTGCGGGAAGTGGCCGAGCGTGAGGCCCTGGGCGCCGAGCGCCGCCTCTGCCTCGGGCCCGCGCAGGCCGGCGCCGAGCCGCGCCGTCAGCGAGGTCTCATCGACGACGACTTCGCGCAGCGCCGTGAGGTCGAGGCTGATCAGCGCCTCGTGCGGGCCGCGCAGCGGCTCGACCCCGCCGACCACGCTGGTACCGCCGCCGAACGGCACCACGGCGACGCCGTGCGCGGCGCAGGCGTCGATCAGCCGACCGACCGCGGCGGCGTCGGCGGGCACCAGCACCGCGTCGGGCGCGTTCTCGAGCCGCCCCGAGCGCATCCGCGCCAGGTCGACGTAGCCGCTCCCGCGCGCGTGGCGCAGCCGGTCCTCCTTGGAGTCGAAGACCGCCTCGGCGCCGACCGCGTCGACCGCCGCCCGCGGCAGCGGACGCGCCGCGGGCAGCTCGAAGTCCTCGATGCGCGCCGCGAGCGGCCACGGCTCCAGCTCTCCGATCCGTTCGCGCAGGACGCCGAGCGCGGTCGCGTCGAGCTCGGTGCGCCGCATCGGGTCGCCCCAGCCCCACCAGTTGGTGTCGCGCCGCGGCTCGGTCACGCCAGCGCCTCCTCGATCCCGTCGAGCGCCGCGTCGAGGATGTCGCGTTGGCCTTTGCGCATCATCCAGCCACCAAGGCGTGACATTCCGCGCATGGTCTGGGACGAGGTCAGCACGACCCGCGTCTCCCCCTCCCCCGCCGCGTGCAGCTCGACGTCGACCCGCGAGTCCTTCAGGTGTCTGGCGAACGGCGAGCCCTCCAGTTGCTGCTCCCAGACATAACGTTCCGGCTCGGCCGAGGACACGCACCGGTAGTCGGCGCGCACACCGCGCCCGTGCTGGGTCTCCAGCACCTTGGTCCACTGGCTGCGGCGGCCGCCCGGGCGCGCGTCGACGTCCTCCACCCGCGAGACCCGCGGCCACCAGCGCGGCAGCGCGTAGGGGTCGGAGACGAGCTTCCAGACGTCGGCGACCGGTGCCTCCACCGTCCGCCTGCGGGTCACCCGCGGCATCGGCGGCTAGTCACCGGCGAGGCGCCGCAGGTCGCGGACCAGCAGCAGGTGCTTCAGGTGGCTGACGGTCGCGGCGAGGCTTTCCAGGCTCTGCAGCGCCTCTTTGCGGCGCTCCGGGTTGCGCGAGCGCAGCGACGGTCCAAGCAGCGCTTCCAGCAGCTGCGCCTCACGGTCGGCCGAGGAACGGAAGATGCGCAGGTTGCGCGCCCCGACACCGACCCGTGACAGTTCGTTGGCGGCGCGGACGATCTCGCGGTCGGTCTCGTCGTAGACGGTCCGCCCCTCGCGTTTCTCCGGCTGGACGATCCCGAAGCCTTCGAGCTCGGAGACGAGCTCCTCGCGGGCGCCGGTCTCCTCGAGGATTTCTTCCAGGCTCAGGTAGGTGCGCGAGGTGTCGACTAGGATCGCCCGCCGCACCGTGCCCGCCGGCTTGCGCTCGCCGTCGCCGCCGCTCAGCACCATGTCGTTGCCGGCGGCGAGCTCCTGGCGGATCACCCGCAGCGGCAGGAACTCGTCACGCTGCAGGCGCAGGATCGTGCGCAGCCGCTCGACGTCGGACTGGCTGTAGAGGCGGTAGCCGCCCGAGGTCCGCCGCGGGTTCAGCAGCTTCTGGTCCTCCAGATAACGGATCTTCGAGATCGAGACGTCGTCGAATTCGCTCTGCAGGATCTTGCAGACGGCGCCGATCGTCAGCGCCTTGCGGGGACGGGAGGCGGAGTCCGGCGTGCGCCGGGCGGAGTCCGGGACGGAGGCCATCAGCGCTCCAGGTAGGAGAGCTTGTACTTGCCGACCTGGATCTCGTCGCCGTCGGCGAGGCGGTGGGACTCGATCCGGCGCCGGTTGACGTAGGTGCCGTTCAGGGACCCGAGATCGTCGATGTAGAGGCCGTCGCGGCGCCGCACCAGCAGCGCGTGGTTGCGCGACACGGTGACGTCGTCGAGGAAGACGCCGGCGTCGGGGCTGCGGCCGATCGAGGTGCGGTCGTCGTCGATCGAGAAGCTCTCGCCGGCGCGGCCGCCGCCGGCCCTGATGACCAGCGCCGCGCCCGAGGCCTCGACCACCTCGTCGATGTCGACCGGCTTCATGTCGCCGGTCTCGTCGACCCGGTAGGTCATCGTCGTCGGGTCCTCTTTGCTCTCCGCCGGACCACCCAGGTAGGCGCCGCATTTCTGGCAGTAGTTGGCGCCCTCGGGATTCGCGAATCCGCACTCAGGGCAATGCACGGCGGACATCCGTGACTCTCCGATCAGGCGGCCGGGTCCTCGCCCTGGGCCCTGCCCGCGAGGATGTTGGTCAGCTGCTCGACGTCGTCGCCGGAGATGAGCGAATCGCCCCGCTCGCGTTTCTGACGCAGGCGGTTGACGAGCTCGGCGCGCAGGATGTCGATTTTTCCGTGCAGGACGCGCCGCTTATAGGAGATCTCGTTCTCCTCGGCCGTCAGGTTGTCGATCAGATCCTTCAGCTCCTTGTCGCTGAGCGAACCCAGATCGGGAAAGGTGTCCTCCATCGTTCTCCTTGTCGAGCGAGTGGGCGGTCCCGTCGCCAGATGGTCGCGGGAGGGCAGTATAGATCGACCGAGCAAAAGGTTCAACCGCAGGTTGAAGGTTCTCCGAGGCCCGGCCACGCATCCGGACCGAGCGCGCGCCTCAACCCTCATGCTCGACCGAGCGTTGCATCCGCACCCCGCGGATGCCGTCCCGAGCGTAGAGCACGGTCGCCAGCAGCGCCATCGCCAGGCCGAAGTAGAAGAACGCGACCGGGACCCAGCCGGCGAAGACCATCGCGAAGAAGATCCCGGCCATCACCCAGAAGACGCCGATCCGGCCCGGCCAGTTGATCGCGATGTCGACGCCGTGGCGCAGGCCGTACTCGCCGAGGCCGAGCATCGCGATTTCGCGCAGGGCGAGGACGAGCAGAGCCCAGCGGGGCAGCAGCTCGAAGCTCCAGCAGACGACGGCGCCGGAGATCACCGTGAGGCGGTCGATGAAGGGGTCCATCAGCGCGCCCATGCGGCTGTACTGGCCGGTCGCGCGGGCGAGGAACCCGTCGACGTAATCGCCGGCGGCGACCAGCCAGAAGATCGTCGCCGCGGCGGCGGAGCGACCGTCACCGGACGAGTAGGCGAGGACGAGGAAGACCGGGATCCCGGCCAGGCGCAAATACCCGACGAAGTTGGGGATCGTCCAGGGGTTGAGCGGCTCCCCGGAGCGGGTCTGGCGCGGTTTGGGACCGCTGCGGTCGAGCCCGAAGAGGCGACGGATCCGCCCGCGCCCGAACGGGTCGACGTCAGTCATCACCCGAACCGTCGGTCGGGGGCCGAATCTGTACGGGACGAGTCACGCCGCAAACCTATCCGGATGGGGTTGGGGGCGGGAGTGGGCGGCGGCAGGCCGTCCACACCACTTCGGAGCGCCGACGGCGCGTCCTGGACGCCTCATGGGGGTCCTGGCAGGCTTGTAGCCCCCATGAGGCGTCCAAGACGCGGGGCGTTCGTGGGGAAGGCGCCGCAAGGTCGTGAGGAAGTCCGGACTTCCGTGAGCGTTCCGCGTGTGAGAGGCGATGATTCGAGCGGTCAGGAATCTGCGTGGTTGGAAATCCGCGTATGGCGCGGGTTTCCAACCACGCAAGGCCCAGGCCTTCCGCCGCGTCCCCGCACGGGAGACGCCACACCTCGGCCCGACCTTGGTCCCGTCCGTGACGAGGATGCCGGGGAGGTCACACGCCCCCCGCGCCTTCCGTCGCTCCTCGGGGCCGGGACCACAGCGCCCCCGAGAGGCGTGGTCGTCCTTACGTCCGGCAACCGTCAAGTGGTCGACCCTACGTCCGGTAGGCGGACGTCAGGTCGACCGCGCCTCCGGGACCGGACGTAAGGACGACCGCGCCTGCGTGCGTGTCGGGCGACGAGGCACGAAAGCGTGGAGTTCCCGGCAGTTCCGCGACGCGCACTCACTCCCGTCACGGATGCGTGGGCCATCCGTCGCCCTTCCGTCGCACCCCGTGACGCTCCCGTCCCGACGCCCTCCCCCCGCACACCGGCCTCCCGGCCACGGCCACAGCCCGCCCGGGTCGTGGACGGGAGGGCCGGTCCCTCGGCTCTCGGCCGGCGACCGGCAGCCCCAAACCCCTACGCTCGCGTGAACCGCCGCCCCGCGGTCGGCGAGACCTCCTCATCAAGGAGGACCTTGTCGGACTCGCCTTTTTCGACCGCTTCCTTCTCCATCGCGGCGATCTTCTCCGGGGTCAGGTCGCCGGCGTTCTCGCGCTCGATGTTCGCCACCCACTCGGCCCCCTCGCGCGACTCGGCCTCGTCGAACTCGACCTTGCCGCCGCGGTCGAGGGACTTGTCGATCTCTTCGAAGAGCGTGTCGACCAGCTTCGCCTGCGGCACCTTGCGCAGCGGTTTGCCGCCGGCGAAGATCAGGCCCTCGTTCTTGGCCCCGGCGATGCCGAAGTCGGCGTGGCTCGCCTCACCGATCCCGTTCACCGCGCAGCCGAGCACCGCGACCTCGACCGGCTCCTCGTAGCTTTCCAGCCGTCGCTCGATCTCGGCGACGACCGAGTCCATGTCGAACTGCAGGCGGCCGCAGGTCGGGCAGGCGATCAACACCGGGCCGCGCTCCCGCAGCCCCAGCGCCTTGAGGATCTCCCAGGCCACCTTGACCTCCTCCTCGGCGTGGAAGGTCGAGAGGCTGACCCGGATCGTGTCCCCCACCCCGTCGGCGAGCAGCGTCCCCAGCCCGACCGCCGATTTCAGCGCGCCGGACCATTTCGTCCCCGCCTCGGTGATGCCGAGGTGCAGCGGATACGGGATCTTCTCCGCCAGCTGCCGATTGGCGGCGATCGTGTACGGGACGTTGGTCGACTTGATCGAGACCTTGAAGTTGGTGAAGTCGAGCCCCTCCATCAGTTCGACGAACTCGACCGCGGCGGCGACCAGCGCCTCGACCGGCGCCTCCCGCTCCAGCTCGTGCAGGTGCTTGGGCAGCGAGCCCGAGTTGACCCCGATCCGCATCGGCACGTTCCGCTTGTTCGCCAGCTCGGCGACCTCGGCGACTTTCTCCCGCCCGCCGATGTTCCCCGGGTTCAGCCGGATGCAGTTCGCCCCCGCCTCGATCGCTTTCAGCGCCAGCGTGTGGTTGAAGTGGATGTCGGCGATGACCGGGATCGGCGACTCGGCGACGATCGTCCGCAGCGCCTCCGCGTCCTGCTCCCGCGGCACCGCGCACCGCACCAGGTCGGCGCCCGCGTCGGCGACCTTGCGGATCTGATCCAACGTCGCGGTCAAATTCGCGGTCTCGGTCTTGGTCATCGTCTGCACCACCACCGGCGCCCCGCCACCGATCGGCACGCCGCCGACGAATATCTGCCGCTTCGAGGCCATACACACAGGTTATCCGGCGCGCCCGCCGGCCCACATCACGAAGGCGTCGTGTGACGGACTCTTGTGCTGGCTACATTTGGGACTACGATTTCTGATCGTGCCAGAGACGTTGCTCAACGAGAGCGAGCCCGCCAACGGGCAGCCCGTCGATAAGGTCTATCGAAGCCGGACCGCGCGGGTGCTGGTGCCTATCTTGCGCTGCTCATGCTCGGCAACCTCGTTCGGACTATCGCCACCAGCGGGCCGGTGGTCTCCGCGTCGATCCTCCTCGCGACCGCCATCCTCGGCCTCGTGCGACTCCGCTGGCCGATGGACACCTGGCCCGTGTGGCTTTTCAGCTACAAGCCCTGAGGCCCCTGGTCCGACTCGCTGAAGACGCCCGCCTCGACCCCTCGGATTCCGCGTGGGGCCGCGTCTCAGGATGAATCGTCTCGATCGGCGGGAGATTCCTCAACGCACTGGAAAATTCTTCATAAAAAGTGAGGTTGTCGTCCCTCCCTCGGTACGGCAGAGTCTCCGCCGTCAACCAGGTCGCCGCCGGATCGCCGCAGGGGTCTTCCGACACGTGACGACCCGCAGCGGGAGGACGGCGCATGCCGAGGATTCGCGGGCGAGAGGATCGAGGGCGGTCCAGTTCGAGGACGGGCCTCTCCCGACGCCATCAGCTGGCGCTCGTGGCCGCCATCTCGGTCCTCCTGGCCGCGATCGGTGCCGGCGTCGCCTTCGGAGCCGACGCCCCCACCGCTGAGGAAGCTGCCCTGGTCGCGGAACCTGCGGCAGGTGCCCCGGGGCCGACCGCCGCCACCCCGACCTCGCAGCAGACGATGGAAGCGCTCCAGGCGGCGAAGGCCGAGCATCTCGGGGAAGCGCCCGAGACCGACCCCAAGGTCGCCGAAGAACTCCCGCACCGTGACCTCGACGGCGGGGAAGCGCTCGAACTCGCCGAAGGTGTCTTCGGCGCCCGACTGGAAGAACCGGCGGGCATCTACGACGAACTGGAACCGGAGAAGTTCCTCTCCGACTACGCGGCGGTCGTCCCTGCCTCGACCCTGCCGGAATCGCCTACGGGAGTCACCGGCCGGGCGCAGGCGCCGAGCCCCCTGGCCCCGGTGCAGCCGGTCTTCGTCGAATCGACGCTGCCGCTGCGGACCAGGAATGCCGAAGGGGAAGAGGAAGCGGTCGACCTCACCTTGCAGAGCCCGGAAGGCCAGGGCGGGGAACTGCGGCCCCAGAACCCGTTGACCGAACTGGCGATCCCGGCCCACCTGGGCGAAGGCATCTCGGTGGGGGACGTCCAGATCGAGGTGGCGGGCGCGGCGGAGGAAGCCTCGCCCACGAACGTCGGAGAACAGTACGCCTTCTATCCGAACGTGGCCGAGAACACCGACCTCGTCGTCGCCCCGACGCCGACCGGCGTCGAGACGATGACCGACATCCGCAGCGCCGAAGCGCCGACGACCACGACCTATGAACTCTCCCTGCCCGCCGGGGCCGAACTGAAGGCGAGCGAGGTCGGCGGCGCCGAAGTCCTCCAGGGCGGACGGACGACCATGACCATCCCGCCTCCCACCGCCACCGACGCCGCGGGCGAACCGGTGCCGGTAGAACTCGAGGTCTCGGGCGGGAGCCTGCGCGTCGCCGTCTCGCCCGGCCCCGAAGCAAGCCTGCCCATACTCGTCGACCCTGAATTCATCCAGGAAGCCTGGTACTGGAGCTCCAAGCACGACAGCCTCGCCGCCTGGTCGGCGGGGACGACCCAGTGGTCGATCTGCCCCGTTCCCTATGCGCTCTGGATGGGGCCCTCGGTCCCGGGTCTGGGACTGACCTCAGGCTGCGACGCCAACCCGGTGCCCAGCGGCACCAACGCGTACTGGTCCTACCTGGTGCCGCGCTACCAGGCCGACATCGCCAAATTCGGCACGGCGCCGAGCTCCTTCGTCTACCAGCTCTACACCCAGGGGGTCATCTTCCTGCCCTACGGCAACTACAAGCCCTACCCGGTCCTGCTCTGGGGAATCGTCGATCCGACGACCGGCTGGGACGTCTTCGAAAGCCACTACGGCGGCCAGGGGGAAATGGCCAACTGGTCCACCGGCTTCGCCTCGACCAACCTCACCGCGAAGCCGGGCGACAAGGGCGCCTACGTCAGCCTCGCCACCTTCGAAAACGAAGCGCCCACCGTGCGCCGCGACGCCTTCGTCGGCGAGGCGATCGTCTCCGTCGCCGACATGGAACCCCCGGTGCTGAAGAAACTGGAAGCGCCCGAAAGATGGCTCGACACCACCGCGGAACCGATCGCCTACGAAGTCGAAGACACCGGCCTCGGGGTGCAGGCCGCCTGGGCGAGCTACGAAGGCTCCCCCGAGACCGGCTGGGGGTTCAACCTCGGCTGCGCAGGTACCGTGGCGAACCCGTGCCCGCGGCTCGCCAGGTCGGGCGAAACCGCGGCGCTCGCCTACGATCCGAAATCCCTCCCCACCGGCAAGGACACCGTCGCCGTCGCCTTCGGCGATGTCGTCTTCGGCCCGAGCGGCGGGGCCGCGAACCACGCCACGGCAGGGGCGGTCACGCTGAAGATCGACCACACCGCGCCGGGGGTCGAACTCTCGGGCCCGCTGACCGAACAGGAATCGCTCGGCACCCTCCAATCCGAATACCCGCTGACGATCAAGGCGACCGACGGGACCGAAGCGGACCCGCAGTCGGGCGTCGCCAAGGTCGAAGTGAAGGTCGACGGCAAAACCGAGCAGACCTGGAACCCGGGCTGTGCGACCGAAAACTGCTCCTTCTCGGGGAGCTGGACCCTGAAGACCTCCGAATACAGCGCTGAAAGCCACGAAGTCGAAGTCCTGGTGACCGACGCCGCCGGCGTCGTCTCGGAAAACACGCTCGATGTCGAACTCGGCGAAGCGCCGCCGCAGACGAGCTTCACCTCGCCGCATCCGAGCCACGAAACGACGGCGATCTCATCGGTCGCCTTCAAGGCGACCGAGGGAGGAGCCCCGGTGGAAGGCGCGACGTTCCGGTGCTCGCTCGACGGGGCGAGCGCGACGCCCTGCGCCACGCCCTACGAATTGCCCGAACACTTCGACGAGGGGCCGCACGACTTCACCGTCGCCGCCGTGAACAAAAGCGGCAAAGCAGATCCGACGCCCGCCAGCTGGAGCTTCGAAACCGCCCCCTACCCTGCGGCTCCGCCGGACGAGAAGCTGGTCTTCCCGGAAGTCGGGAAGAAAACCGCCAGCTACTACACGCTCGAGGCCGAATGGGGCGCGAACCCCGAAGGCAAAGCGGGCGCAGGGGTGAGGGGGGTCACGTTCCAGATGGAATTGCCGGGATGGAAAACCTTCAGGACGGTTCCGGCCGGATGCACGATCGACGGAAGCGGGAAACACGTCTCGTGGCCGCTGCCGGTCCACAGCCACCCCGGACACAACGCCCCGGTCTACCTCAGGGTCCGCGGCTGTCCGGCCTTCGAAGAAGCCGGCTATCCGGAAAAGGAAATCCAGTTCCGGGCACTATTCGACGGGGGCGAAAAGGTCGTGGGTGCGAGTGCGCCGGCGACGACGGAATTCGTCTCCCGCGCCAACGCGAACCGGGTTTCCACCGACGCGACGGAAGCCGTCGGCCCCGCGACGGTCGATCTCCTCACGGGAGCGTTCAGTCTCAGCCGGACCGACGTCTCGCTCCCGGTGCCGGGATACGAAGCAAACCTCGAATTCACCCGCACCTACAACTCCACGATCGACGAAAGTCTTCCCGGCTACTCGAAAGTCCTGGGGGGCGCCTGGCAACCGGCGACTCCGCTCGAATCCGAATACGAAGGGGAAGCATGGACGCGGATCGAAGAACAGGTGATCCTGCCCCACCCAGCCGTCTATGAAGACGAATGCTGGGAAATGAAGGTGAGAATAGAAAACGAAGAAGAAGTGGAATACCCGGCCATGATCGCCTGCCCGGCGGCCAGCGCCGAAAGGTGCAACGGGTTCGAAACCTGTGAAGAATGGGAAGTGGAAGCGGCACAACCGAAAGAAGAATGGATCGAACTCTTCGACAACGAAGGGGCGGCCGTCATCTTCCAGATCGCGGGAGTGAACTACATCGCCCCGGAATACGCGAAGGAACTCAGGTTGACCAAGCGGGAAGGCAACTTCGTCCTGGCCTATCCGAACGGGACCCACACCACGTTCACGCCGAACGGACCGCATGTCTGGCTGCCGACCTTCATCTCCTATCAGGCGAACTCGAACAGCACCCGGATGGTCTACCACACCGAACCGGAAGGCAGGGGGCTGAATCTCGTGGAAGAGATCGCGCCGGCCGCAGTTCCTTGCGAAGAAGAAACCGCTCGCAAAACCCCTGGCTGTCGTAGCCTGGTCTTCGAATATTCGTGGGCGGTAGGCGCGGTGACCTGCTATCTGGGAGTCGTCGAACCGTGCCAGAACCGCCTTCTCGGCATCAAGTATTACGGACCTTCAGGAAGCGAAGAAGCGGGGGTGACCGTCGCGGAATACCACTACGAAAAGGTCCCCGGTCCCGAAGGACTGAAGGAAATGGTGCTCGGGGCCGAGTCCGATCCGCGCCTGCCAGGCCTGGCCGAGAGCTACAAATACGCAGCCACTCCCGACACCCATCTTCTGACCTCCCTGACCCCGCCGGGGCAGACGCCCTGGGAATTCGCCTACGAGAATGGCCCGCTGGCATCGAGACTGCGGTCGGTGGGTCGGAGTGGCATGGCCTCGACGATCGCCTATGAAGTACCGGTCGAAGGGCCGGGCGCCCCGTACAGCATGAGCGCGGAAAGCATCGCGAGCTGGGGGCAGACCGACCTGCCGGTGGACGCGACCGCGATCTTCCCGCCGAACCACGTGCCGTCTGAATACCCGCCGCACGAATACGCGGGCGCGACGATCCACTACATGGACCCCGAAGGGCATGAAGTCAATACGGCCTCGCCTTCGCCGCCCGGTGTGTCGGGAAGCACGATCGCGACCACCGAAACCGACGTCCACGGGAACGTGGTGCGCGAACTGGATCCTCAGAACCGTCTCGTCGCGCTCGGATCGGCGAATCCGGTCGCACGGTCCCACGAACTCGACACCCATTCCGTCTACAACGCGAACGGCACCGAGATGCTCGAATCGTGGGGGCCGCTCCACGAAGTGCGCCTCGAATCCGGGGAACTCGAACAGGCGCGACAGCACACGGTCACCCGCTACGACGAAGGCGCGCCGACGCCACAGCCCGGGACGCCGCCCGCCTTCCTGCCCACCAAGGAAACGGTGGCCGCCGTGGTGCCGGGCAAAGAAGGGGAATTCGAACCGCGGGTGACCTTGACCAGCTACGAATGGAAACACCGCCTGCCCGAAGAAACGATCGTGGACCCCGGCGGCCTCGACATCAGGACGGTGACCAAGTACTACCCTGACGGCCAGGTGGAAGAAACCCGCCAGCCCAAAGGTGTCTCCGGCGGGACCGCCGGAGACACGAGGACGCTCTACTACTCGCCTCCGGGAACCGCAGGTCCTGCCGAATGCATCAGCGCGCAATACGCGAACCTGCCCTGCGAGGTGCTCCCTGCGGCACAGGCGAGCGGCACCGGGCGCAAACAGCTGGATGTGAAGAAGTTCCTGGCCTATAACTACCTCGACGAGCCGGAATCGGTGACCGAAGCCCCCGCCAATACCCCGGCGGAAGCCCGTAAGACGACCACCACCTACGACGCGGCCGGGAGACAGGTGACCACCAAGATCCTCGGCGGCGGCACCGCCCTGGCGAGGACGAAAGCGGGCACCAAGACGCTATACGACCCACTCACCGGCGCCCCGATCAAGCAGGAATTCCTCTGCGAAGAAGCATGCACCGGCTTCGACAACCAGGCCACCACCACGACCTACAACGCCCTCGGTCAGGTCACCGGATACGAAGACGCCGACGGCAACAAGGCCGAAACCGCCTACGACGCCTACGGCAGACCGGTGACGATCACCGACGGCAAGGGGGCCGAGACGCTGCATTACGACGAAGCATCCGGCCTCTTGACCGGCATGGAAGTCTCGGGTGTCGGCACCTTCACCGCCGCCTACGACGCGGACGGCGATCTGATCGAACGCGGCCTGCCGAACGGCCTGACCGCGAAGACCACGTACAACCAGGCTGGCGAACCGACGAATCTCGCCTACACGAAGACGAGCTCCTGCGGGGAAAACGGATGCACTTGGTACTCGGAAACGCTCGAACGCTCGATCGAAGGCAGGATCCTCTACGGCGCGAGCTCTCTCTACGGCACCAGCTCGCTGGTCGAAGACCGCTACAGCTACGACAAGGCGGGCCGCCTGACCGAAGCCCAGGAAACCCCGGCGGAAGGCCTCCCGGAAGAAGGGGGATGCACGAGCCGGAGATACACCTACGACGCGGACTCGAACCGCCTGTCGAAGACGATCCAGACGGTGAAAGCCGGTCTGCCGTGCGCGATCTCGGAAGGGGAAACGCAGAGCTACGAATACGACGAAGCCGATCGCCTGATCGGGCCGACCTATGACGCCTGGGGTCGCATCACCACCCTTCCCGAAGGATTCGCCGGCGACAAAGAACTCAAGACGAGCTACTTCGCCAACGACATGGTGGCCACCCAGGAACAGAACAGCGTGACCAACACGTTCCAGCTCGACTCGACGGGCCGCCAGCGCCGGCGGGAACAGACCGGCGGTGTCTCGGGCGTCGAAATCTTCCACTACGACGGGCCGGGTGACTCGCCGTCATGGACCTCGCTGGGGACGACCTGGAGTCGGAACGTCCCGGGGATCGGCGGGGAACTTGCCGCCGTCCAGGAGAGCAACGGTACGACGACCTTCGAGCTCACCGACCTCCACGGGGATGTCGTGGCATCTGCGAGCTCGAGCCCGACCGCCACCAGCCTGCTGGCGACCTATCGCTTCGACGAATTCGGCGAACCTGAGGGGTCGAGCAGCGCGGGGAGATTCGCCTGGCTCGGTGGCAAATCGCGGCGTACCGAACTATCATCGGGCGTGATCCAGATGGGAGCGAGAAGCTATATCCCAGAGTTGGGTCGTTTCCTCACGCCTGATCCCATTCCAGGCGGGTCGGCAAATGCCTACGACTACGCCGACCAAGACCCCCTTAACAATCTCGATCTCGGTGGGACCAAGAAGAAGAAGAAGAAGTATCACGACGGCGGTCCGGGTGGATGTCCGGAATGTGGGGGACACAGCACGGGACACCATGGGCATTCAAGTGGCAACCACCCGACCCACCATGGGGGTCATCATCCCGGGGGGAGCGGCAGCCCAACGCATCACGGAGGGAAAGGCCACAATGGCGAGGGTTCGCATCCCGTTTACGAAAGAGCACCTAAACCTAAGCCTGAACCTCAAGAACCAAGTTGCTACAACAACAACGTAATGTCGAACAATTGCGAATCCGGCGATCCATGCTTTCTCAATCCCTTTGTCAAGGGAGGCAGCATTTTCTGTCCTGATGAAGGCGAGGGACAGGAGCCTGAGGAGCCCGAGGACCCCGAGGTGCCTTGACACACGGATCTGGTCGTGGGGGCCGCTATTTCGAGACGTTGAAGCCTTCCCCGGTGATCGCGCCTATGTCGTTCGAGAGGCCGATAGCGAAAAGCATGAGAACGACCGCAAAGCCGATGACGGTGGCTCGCTCCATCACACGGATCGACACCGGACGCCCACGGCGGAGCTTCTCGACGATCGCCCAGAAAATATGGCCGCCATCGAGGGGCAGAATTGGAATTAGATTGATGAGGCCGAGGGAGAGGCTGACCAGGGCCAAGAGCAGGAAAGCCTGTCGCCAACCTGCGTCGACTGCCTGATGTCCGATATCGCTGATCCCTACCACACTGTGAAATTCCTTCCGTGCCTCCGATTGGAAGATGTGAACGAATTTCGAAACCGTGTGCGTCGTCACTTCGCTCATGGCATCCAACGACCGACTCGCCGCAAGTGACGCGCTAATCGGGGCGAATTCACCGCCGTAGGAGAAGCCGATCAGGGGCCGTTTCAGTTCGGCGTTGTAGTGGGGTTTGACCGAGATCGTCTGCAGCCGGCCGTCGCGGCGGATCGTGAGTTCGACCGGAGTTTGGACGACGCACCCGTCTTTCTGCTCACCCGCGCACTTGTGCGCCGCCACCAGCTTGCCGAAGCGTTCGATCTTCTTTTCGGCGGGCAGGCCGGCGAACTTCTGGCCTTCGATCGCGACGATTTCGTCACCACGTTGGAGCACCTTCGAGGCCGGGCTATTCGGCTCGATTTTGCCGACCTGGGGCTTGTACTCTTCCAGCCCGCCGATCGCGAAGACGAAGTAGAGGATCACGAAGGCGAGCACAATGTTCACCGCCGGGCCTGCCCCGGCGACGACGATCCGCTTCCAGACCTTCTGGCGGTGGTAGGCGCGGTGCTCTTCGCCCGGAGGCATCTCTTCCTCCGGGTTCATGCCGTTGATCTTCACGTAGCCGCCGAGGGGGATCGCCTTGACCCCGTACTCGGTCTCGCCGTGCTTGAACGACCAGAGCGTCGGGCCGAAGAAGAGGTAGAAGCCTTCGACCCGCATCCCGGTCGCCTTGGCGGCGACGAAGTGGCCCGCCTCGTGGAGCAGGATCAGGAGGCAGAAGCCGAGGAAGACGTAGACCCAGCTCATGCGGGGGTCAGCTCCTTGGCGAGGGCGCCGGCGCGGCGGCGGGCCTCGGCGTCGGCGGCGAAGAGGTCGTCGAAGTGGGTGACCGGCCGGCCGGGCATCGCCTCGAGCGTACGGTCGATCACGGCGGCGATCCCGGTGAAGGGGATCTCGCCGGCGAGGAAGGCGGCGACGGCGACCTCGTCGGCGGCGTTGAGGACGGTCGGCGCCGTGCCGCCGGTGCGGCCCGCCTCGAGCGCCAGGCGCAGGCAGGCGAAGGTGTCGGGGTCGGGCTCCTCGAAGGTCAGCGCGCCGACCGCGGCGAGGTCGAGCCGCGGCACGTCGACCGGCGCCCGGTCGGGGAAGTGCAGCGCGTAGGAGATCGGCACCCGCATGTCGGGGTAGCCGAGGTGGGCGAGGGTCGAGCCGTCGATCAGCTGGATCAGCGAGTGGACCAGCGACTGCGGGTGGACGACGACCTCGATCCGCTCGAACGGGACGCCGAAGAGGTGATGGGCCTCGATCACCTCGAAGCCCTTGTTCATCAGCGTCGCCGAGTCCACCGTGATCCGGCCGCCCATCTTCCAGGTCGGGTGCGCGAGCGCGTCGGCGACACTGACGTCGCTGAGGTCGTCGCGGCCGCGGAAGGGGCCGCCGGAGGCGGTGACGACGAGGCGGTCGACGGTGCCGGGCGCCTCGGCGCCGATCAGCTGGTGGAGCGCCGAGTGCTCGGAGTCGACCGGCAGCAGACGCGCTCCGGTGGCCTCGGCGAGCGCCATCACCAGTTCACCGCCGAGCACCAGGCTCTCCTTGTTGGCGAGCGCGACGTCGATCCCCGCCGTCAGCGCGACGACGGTCGAGGCGAGCCCGGCGGCGCCGACGATGCCGTTCAGGACAAGGTCGGGCTCGACCGCCCCGATCAGATCCCGCACGCCCTCCTCGCCGGCCAGCACGCGCCCGTCCCAGGCCTCTCCCGCCCGCGCCGCGGCGTCGCGATCGGCCAGGGCGATGACCTCCACCCCGTGCTCGCGCGCCTGCGCCACGGTCGTCTCCCAACCGCGTCCGGCAGCCAGGCCGACGGCCCGCAGGTCGGGGGACGCCGCGATCACCTCAAGCGCCTGCGTCCCGATGGACCCCGTCGAGCCGAGTATCAGCACGTTCCTCATCTGCTCAAGAGGATACGGAGTGCACCTTGCGGATCTTTAAAAGCGCCTGCGCGGCTCCTCGGGCGGCAGAAGTCCTTCCGCCCGCCACTCCTCGATGATCGCCTTCTTCCTGGAGATGGAGGCGCGTAGTTCGTCGAGCAGGCGGTCCATCCTGTCGTGACGGGCGCGTACCTCCTCCGCGGTCGCGAAGCGTCTTTCAGTCGACATGTTCGCTCTCCTCTCGCCAAGCGCGCAATTCGCGGACTTCGTCCATGACCTCCGCGATGAGTTCCATCGATACGTCCTCGGAAACCGAGTCCTCCCCCGAGGCCGCCGCCAACCTCTGCGCCCTGATACCGCTACTGCCGATTTCGGTGAAACCTCGGTTCTGCAGCGCGAGTGCGAAAGCCATCGTGGCGACGTAGAGGCCGAAGAACACCGCCGCGCCGACCTCGACGCGGTAGACGACGGTCGCTCGAAGCGCAACAGCCGGAACATCGGCAGGTGGAGAGGCAGTCATCGCAACGACAATTCCGAATGCGATCGCCATTGCGACCATGCAAGCGAATCCCCACCTGCCCAGCCAAAGCCGAACCAGGTACCTGTTGTGCCTGCTGCGCATGGCGGGCGACGCTACCTACGAGACCTAGGCGGGTCAAGAAATGTGACAAGACTCAGTACACGAAGGTGCGTTCGAGAATGCCACCGTTCCTTTGTAGATTTCCCGCATGGAAGGCTTGGCAAATTCACGTTTGCTTCGAGATGCACTTGCGCCGCGCCCCGATGACCCCTTCGCCGAAGCTCGTGGACGGCTGTGCTCTTCCTACCTGGCATTCAAGCGACGCGCAGCAATCCTGGCGGGCGAGATCAGCCGTAGCTTTCAAAGTCTCACCGTCCACGACGAGAGTCATCTAGACGCTCTCTGGGAACTCGCCGACCTCGTTGTCAGCGACACCTTTTCGCTTAATCCGACTGAGGCCTACGTCCTCGGTGGCGCCATCCTTCTTCATGATCTTGGCCTATCCGTCGCCGCCTATACCTCACAGGATGAGATGAGGGCAGAGCCTCGCTGGAGTGATGCCGTTGCCCTCATCTTGGAGCACCGGCTCGGACGCTTCCCGACTCAGACCGAGATCCAGGAGGCTGACGCGGATGCGGTGCGGGCGGCCGAGGAATCACTCCTGCGTCGCCTCCACGCGATGCAGGCCGAGAGACTGGCGCTGGCAACCTGGCGAGACAGCCGCGGTGAGGAACAGCGGCTGATCGAGGACAGCGAGCTTCGCCGAGCATTCGGCCCGCTCATCGGCAGGCTGGCGCACAGCCACTGGTGGGAGACCACCCAACTTCCGCACGAGTTCAATGCTTCGCTGGGCGCCTTGCCCGGCCACCCGTCGGAATGGACAGTGGACCCGCTCCCTCTTGCCTGTCTCCTCCGCGTGGTCGACGCGCTCCACCTGGACGCGAGGCGCGCACCGATGTTCTTGCGCGCGCTGCGCCAACCGGCCGGATATTCGGCCGACCACTGGTCTTTCCAGGAGCGTCTCCTTGTGCCACAGGTCCGGGGCGACCGCGTGCAGTTCACCTCCGGTGATCCGTTCCCTGCAATCGAGCGCGGCGCTTGGTGGCTGTGCTTCGAGACGTTGTCCGCCATCGACCGATGGCTACGGGAAGTCGATGCACTCCTTGCGGACATCGGCAGGGAGCGACTGGCCGTCCGAGGGGTGGCCGGCGTGGAAGCGCCAGAGCGCCTGAGCCGTCTTATCCCGACGAGCGGCTGGAGCCCAGTCGATACCCACGTCCAGATCTCCGATGTCGCAAGCCTGATCGAGAAGCTCGGTGGTCGCGAGATGTACGGTGACGACCTTTCGGTTGGCTTGAGGGAATTGATTCAGAACGGTGCCGACGCTGTCCGGGCTCGCCGGCTTCTCCAACGGCTGCCGGACCATTGGGGGACGGTCACCGTCACCATCGGCGAGCAAGACGGAAGCTATTGGCTCGAGGTCGCGGATACCGGCGTCGGAATGAGCGAGCAGGTTCTGACTAAAGGACTTTTGGATTTTGGAACCTCGTTCTGGGCATCTCCAGAACTTCCCGCCGAGTTCCCCGGATTGCTCTCGTCGGGGGTCGAGATCACGGGGAAATTCGGTATCGGCTTCTTCTCCGTCTTCATGCTCGGTAGTCAAGTGCGCGTGACCACGCGACCATTTCGGGGCGCGGAATCGGAAACGCTCGTTCTGGAGTTCGAGAATGGGCTGCACGAACGACCAGTGCTCAGACGCGCGACGGAAGACGAGCAACTGCCAGACGGAGGAACGGCGATCAAGGTATGGCTGGACACGCCCCCGGGAGACGAAGGCGGGCTTCTCAAGCGCGACGAACTGCGACCCGCCTGGACCTTAGGAGCCCTCTGCGCGATGCTCTGCCCGGGGCTGGACGTGAGCGTGCGCGCGCGCATGCCTCCTGCAGCGGAGGCAGTGATCGCCGAGGACTGGAAGACGATGGAACCCGACGCGTTGGTCGCGCGCCTCCAACTCGTCGATACCCGACACATCACCACTGACAAGAAGCTGTTGCAATTCATCCCGAATATCCGGCCGATCCACAATCCCGACGGCTCGTTGGTCGCACGGCTCGCGGTCTACCCGTACGGTGAGTTCTTCGGTGACGCTGGCTATCCTGGCGCGATGTCCATCGGGGGCCTCTACGGCGGGTCCCTTTTCGGACTCATGGGAGTGGCCCTGGCGCGCCCACTGTCCGCGGTGCGCAGCGATGCCGAGCCGATTGTCGACTTACGGGAGCTCAAGGCCTGGGCAACCGAACAAGCCTTCCTCGTCAGCGAGCTGAAGCTCGACTCCGCCGACCAGGCGAAATGTGCAGAGATCATCAACATGTGCGGCGGCGAAGCCTCCCCGCTCGTCATCGGTAGAACGAGTGACGGTTGGCTGACCGGAGGAGGCTTACGCGAGTGGGCCGCAGCACGGTCCCGAATCGTTCTGTCGCGCTCGATGGATGAGTCCGCAACGGTCGCCGACGACACCCTTGTCGCGGCCTCGGGCTGGATGACGTTGGTTCCGGGATCCAAGTTCTACGAACCGACATGGCCGGAATTCGGTCCATGGTCCGATGCATTAGACACGGTAGCCCTGCGCAGCAGTCTCACGCCATTGTTCATAGCGCTCATAGCCGAAAGCTGGTCCACCACCATCAAGGACCTCTGTGCGTGCTCGCAGATGAGCGGACTCGTCGACCATCACTCCGCGGTTGTCTGCATCACCGACAGCGGTGAAGAGATCACCGACGATCTCGTTCACATTCTTCAACGCGACTAGAACCCTTCAGTACACGAGGGCGACGGCGAGGTAGTAGCCGACGACGACGGTGAAGAGGACGGCGTCGAGGCGGTCGAGGATGCCGCCGTGAGGGCCGAAGAGGGAGCCGGTGTCCTTTTTGCCGAGATCGCGCTTCAGCATCGACTCGAAGAGGTCGCCGACCGGCGCGATCGCGGCGATCGCGGCGCCCATGATCAGGGCGTCGGTGCCGGAGAGCCAGTTCTGGTAGAGGCCGGCGAACCAGAAGCCCATCGTGCCGATGACGAAGCCGCCGACAAGCCCCTCGACGGTCTTGTTCGGTGACAGTGACGGGGCGATTTTGTGGCTGCCGAACATGCGGCCGGTGGCGTAGGCGGCGGTGTCGGTGACGAAGGTGCCGACCAGGACGTCGATCAGGAGTGCGCCGCCGTGGTCGGGGAGGTCGCGGAGGAAGACCGCGTGGGCGAGCGGGATGCCGATCCAGACGATGCCGAGCATCGTCACCCCCATCGAGACGGTGGATCCTTCGCGGTGGCGGGCGTCGGCGGCGAAGGCGAAGAGCACCGGGAAGGACGCGGCGAAGATCAGCAGCACGTTGTAGGAGGTGCCGAAGTGGGCCGCCACGACCAGGGCGGCGACCGCCGCGTAGGCGGGGATCGCCAGCGGCCGCGCCGAGCCCGCCATCTCGAGGTACTCGCGCAGGCACAGCACGCCGACGACGAGCATCGCCAGCATGAAGACGATGCTCGGCGTGACGATGATCGCGATCGCGAAGGCGATCGCCGGCACCGCGACCAGGACCCGCCGCGCCGTCTCGCCACCGCGCGGCCGACGTGATTTCTTCTTTTTCTGGGGTTTGCGACGCCGCGGAGGCTGGACCTCCTGCGGCTCGAACATCTCTTCTTCGAAGAAGTCGCTCATCACCGACCCCCGAAGCGCCGCCGGCGCTCCCTGAATTCCTCCAGCGAGCGCTCGAACGCCGCCCGGTCGAAGTCCGGCCACAGCTCCTCGGCGAACACCAGCTCCGAATAGGCGCACTGCCAGAGCAGGTAGTTGGAGATCCGCTGCTCGCCGCTGGTCCGGATCAGGAGGTCCGGATCGTGCATGTCGGGCGCGTAGAGATGGCGGCGGAAGTCCTCCTCCGAGCCGCCTTCGAAGCTCCGCGCCGCGTCGATGATCTCCGCCCGCCCGCCGTAGTTGAAGGCGATGAAGAGCGTGATGCGCTCGTTCGCCGCCGTCTCCGCTTCCGCCCACTCCATCCGCCGGGTCAGCTCCGGCGAGATCCCCTCGCGGCGCCCGATGAAGCGCATCCGCACGCCCTCCTGGTGGAGCTCCGGCGTCTCGCCGAGGATCCGCTCCCCCATCATCGTCATCAGGCCGCTGACCTCCTCGCTCGAGCGCGACCAGTTCTCGGTCGAGAAGGAGAACACGGTCAGCTCCTCGATCCCCAGCTCGACCGCGTCACGCAGCCGCGCCTTCACCACGTCGGCGCCGGCCCGGTGCCCGTCGATCACCGGTAGCCCGCGCCGCTGCGCCCAGCGGCCGTTGCCGTCGGTGATGATCGCTACGTACTTGGCGGCGCCGCTCAACCGTTGTGCGCCGCCCTCGGTGGTCACTCAGACCTCGAGGATTTCGGCTTCCTTGCCTTTGAGGAGAACGTCGATCTCGGCGATCGCCTCGTCGGTCTGTTTCTGCAGCGTGGTCTCGGCGCGGCGCTCGTCGTCCTCGCCCACTTCGCCCTCGTTCTTCAGCTCACGCAGGTCGCTCATCACGTCGCGCCGCACGTTGCGGATCGCGATCCGGCCGTCCTCGGCGACGCCGTTCACGACCTTGACCATCTCGCGCCGCCGCTCCTCGGTCATTTCCGGGATCGCGAGGCGGATGATGTTGCCGTCGTTGGACGGCGTGAGGCCGACGTCGGACTCCTGGATCGCCTTCTCGATCGCCCCGACCGCGCTCTTGTCGAACGGGGTGACGGTGAGCAGGCGGGCGTCCGACGCGGCGACGTTCGCAAGCTGTTTCAAAGGCGTCTGAGCACCGTAGTAATCGACCTGGATCCGGTCGAGCAGGTGCGGGCTGGCGCGGCCGGTGCGCACGGTCGCGAGCTCACCACGGCTCGATTCGACCGATTTGGCCATGCGCTCCTTGGCGTCTGCAAGCAGTTCGTCGGTGATTGCCACGATCGCTCCTGTCTAGGCGGAGGGGTCGCCCGACACCAGCGTGCCGACCGTCTCGCCGCTGACGATCCTATCTATGTTCAGCTCGTCCGCCATATTGAAGACGTAGATGGGAAGGTCGTTGTCCATGCAGAGGCTGAGCGCGGTCGAATCCATCACCTTCAGCCCCTGCTCGATCGCCTGCCGGTGCGTGATCTGGGGGATGAACTTGGCGTCCGGGTTGGTCGCCGGGTCGGAGTCGTAGACCCCTTCCACCCCGTTCTTGGCCATCAGGATGGCCTCCGCGTGGATCTCCAGCGCCCGCAGCGCGGCTGCCGTGTCGGTGGTGAAGAACGGGTTGCCGGTGCCCGCCGCGAAGATCACGATCCGGCCCTTCTCCAGGTGGCGCATGGCGCGCCGGCGGATGTAGGGCTCGGCGACCTCCTTGACGTCGATCGCCGACATCACCCGGGTGTGCTGGCCCATCCGCTCAAGCGAGTCCTGCAGCGTCAGCGCGTTCAGCACGGTCGCCAGCATCCCCATGTAGTCGCCGGTCGCCCGGTCCATGCCCGCGGCGGCGCCGTCGAGGCCACGGTAGATGTTCCCGGCGCCGACGACGATCGCCACCTCCACCCCGCGCTCGCGCACGGCGGCGACCTGGGTGGCGATCCGGTCGACCTCGGCGGCATCCGTGCCGAAGTCGAGGCGGCCCATCAGGGCCTCCCCGGAGAGCTTCAGCAGGATCCGCGAGAACTTCTCGTCAGCCATCGATCCCGGCACCGCCCGTCGGCCGCGCGGCTCGTCGCCTCAGGCGTCGCCCACCCGGAAGTAGGAGAACCGCGCGATGCGGATGTTCTCGCCGGTTTTCGCCGCCAGCTCCTGGCGCAGCTCCTCGATCGTCTTCGAGTCGTGCTTCTCGGCGTTGACGTGCTGCTGGTCGAGCAGCGCGACCTCCGAGGCCCACTTGTTGAGCTGGCCCTCGACGATCTTCTCGACGATGTTGTCGGGTTTGCCTTCTTCCTTCGCCTTCGCTTCGAAGACGCGCTTTTCGGCCTCGCGGGCGTCGGCGTCGATTTCGTCGGTGGAGACGTATTCCGGCGCGGTCGCGGCGACGTGCAGGGCCACCTGGTAGGCGAAGACCTGGAAGTCCTCGTTGCGGGCGACGAAGTCGGTCTCGCACTGCACCTCGACCATCGCGCCGACTTTGTTGTTGGCGTGGATGTAGGAGGCGACGACGCCCTCTTCGGTGCCCTTGCCTTCGCGCTTGGCGGCGGAGGCCTGGCCCTTCACGCGCAGCAGCTCGATCGCCCGCTCGACGTCTCCGTCGGCCTCGACCAGCGCGGCTTTGCTGTCCATCATCGCGGCCCCGGTGCGGTCCCGGAGCGCTTTCACGTCGGCGGCGGTGACCTGCGCCATCACGAATCCCCTTTCTGGGCGTCGGTCTCGGTAGTGGTCTCGGCGGGAGCCTGCGGAGCTGCCCCCTCGACGGCCGGAGCAGCCTCGGTCTTGGGCTCGCCGGCGGTCGCGGGGGCCGGAGCCGCATCGGCTTTCTCGGCGGCGGGAGCGGCCGGGGCCTGCTCCGTCGCGGCAGCCGGGGCGGCTGGAGCCTGCTGCTCCGTCGCGGCAGCCGGAGCGGGCGCCTGAGCTTGTGCCTGCTGGGCCTGTTTCTCGGCGGCCGCTTTGGCCGCCGCCTGTTTGGCCGCTTCTTCCTCGGCTTCTTTGGCCTGCTGCGCCTGGATGCGAGCTTTCTCTTCCTCCTCGCGTTTCTTGCGCTCTTCCTCCTCGCGTTTGCGGCGCTCCATCTCCTCGGCGATCCGTTTTTCCTCCTGCACGCGCCAGGCCGAGGAGCCCTCCTCGACCGCGCCGCCGATCGTCCCGATGATCAGCTGGCAGGAGCGGATCGCGTCGTCGTTCCCCGGGATCACGTAGTCGACCGGGGTCGGGTCGCAGTTGGTGTCGACCAGGCCGATGATCGGGATCCGCAGGCGGGCCGCCTCGTGGACCGCGATCTCCTCGGTTTTCAGGTCGGTGACGAAGACCGCGTCGGGCAGCCGGTCCATGTCGCGGACGCCGCCGAGGTTGAACTCGAGCTTCGCGAGTTCGGCCTCCATCCCCATCCGCTCCTTGGTCGGCAGGAGGTCGAGTTTGCCCTCCTCTTTCCAGCCGTTGAGCTCATGGAGGCGGGCGATCCGGCCCGACATCGTCTGGAAGTTGGTCAGCAGACCGCCCAGCCAGCGCTTGTTGACGTAGGGCATCTTGCAGCGTTCGGCCCATTCCTGGACCACGTCGCGCGCCTGCTTCTTGGTACCGACGAAGAGGATCGTGCCGCCGCCGGAGGCGAGCTCACCGGCGAAGCGACGGGCGTTCTCCAGCAGCGCCTCGGTCTGGAGGAGGTCGATGATGTGGATCCCGTCGAGTTCGCCGAAGATGAAACGGCGCATGTTCGGGTTCCAGCGGCGCGTCTGGTGGCCGAAGTGGACTCCGGCCTCGAGCAGTTCTTGCAGGCCTGCCTGCGGCATGTGTGTGTCTCCTTGTTTCGGTTGCGATGCGCCCGCCCCGCTCGCCGGGACCCAGGCTTGGCTCCTGGGCAGGATCCGGTCCGCTCTGGGACGGGGGTAGAAGTGACTTGAATTACTTGTTGGCGATTGTAGAGCCGCGGGACGTCTGGCGCGGGACGCCCTGGCCCGCACCACCAACCCCCATCGATCCACCCAGGGTGCGGTCGTCCTTTGGCCCGGTCCACCCAGACGCGGTCGTCCTTTGGTCCGGTAGACGGACGGAAGGACGACCGCATGACGCGGGGCGGACGGAAGGACGACCGCTCGCGGGCGGGCCGGGCGCCGGCGCCCAAGGGCGGCTACTCGCCGCGCGCCGCCTCCAGCGCCGCAGCCAGATCAGCCGGGAGCGGGGATTTGAAGTCGAGCGGTGCGCCGGTACGTGGGTGGCGGAAGGCCAGGCGGTGGGCATGGAGGAACTGGCGTCCCAGGCCGTAGCGGTCCTTGCCGCCATAGGTGGAGTCGCCGACCAGGGGGTGGCCGATCGCGGCGAAGTGGGCGCGGATCTGGTGGGTGCGGCCGGTCTCGAGGCGGGCCTCGACGTAGCTCTCGCGCGGCAGCAGCTCCAGGACCTCGAAATGGGTGCGGGCCTCGCGCGAGGCGGCGCCGGCGACCGCCATCCGGGTGCGGCGGCGGGTCGCGCGGCCGATCGGCGCGTCGATCGTCCCGGTCCGGGACGCCAGGCGCCCGCCGGCAAGCGCCAGGTAATGCCGCTCGACCTCCCGCGCGCGGACCGCCCCCTGGAGCGCCGCCAGGGCCTCGGGCCCGCGCGCGACCACCATCAGGCCGCTGGTGTCCTTGTCGAGCCGGTGGACGATCCCCGGTCGCTCCGGGTCGCCCCCGCCGAGCAGATCCCCCAGCTCCGACACCAGGGTGGGGCCGGAGTGCGAGGGCGCCGGGTGGACGACGAGCCCGGCCGGCTTGTCGACCACCGCGAGGTCGTCATCTAGGTGGACGATGCGGAGCTCAGGAGTCACGCTCGGTCCGCTCGGCTTCGCGCACGTAGATGACCAGGAGGATCACCACCCCGCAGGTGATCCCGCAGTCGGCGAGGTTGAAGGGCGGCCAGTGCGGCAGTTCGATGAAGTCGGTGACGTGGCCGTGGCGCAGGCGGTCGACCAGGTTGCCGATCGCGCCGCCCGCCAGCAGGCCGGTCGCCACCCACATGCCCGGGCGGGCCGGGTCGCGCGAGAAGAGCCAGAGGACGACGCCGAGCGCGATCAGGGTGACCGCGATCAGCCCGATCCCGCTCCCCGAGGCGAGCCCGAAGGCGACGCCTTCGTTGTGGGACAGGGTCAGCTTCAGCGGCCCCAGCACGTCGACCTGTTCGCCGAGCACGATGTGGTGTTCGACGATCGACTTCGCCACCTGGTCGAGGACCAGGACGACGACTCCGAGAGCTGCCGCGAGCCACCAGGCCCGGACCCGCCGGTCCGTCACGAAAGGGCGCCGACGATGATCCCCTCGGCGATCCCGAGCACGATCAGCGCGAGGATCGGGCTGAGGTCGAAGGCGAAGCCGCCACCCCCGACCGGCCGCATGAAGCTGCGGAAGATGTTCAGGTAGGGGTCGGTCGTTTCGGAGATGAAGTCGAGGACGACGCGCAGCCAGGGCGAGTAGGGCATCCGCGGCACGAACGACATCAGGATGCGCAGCAGGATCAGGATCGTGTAGACGACGAAGAGCGCGCTCACGTAGGTGGCGATGTTGCTCTTGGAGAGGGCGAACGGGAGCAGGGTGAGGAGGCTCATTCGCGCATCCTCCGCAGCGAGCCGTCGACCGCGGCGGCGAAGGCGGCGGGCGCGCCGAGGCGGTCGAGCTCCTTGAGGCCCGCCTCGGTGCTGCCGCCGGGCGAGGCGACGGCGCGGCGGACGTCGGCGGGGTCGCGGCGGCGCAGGAGCTCGGCGGTGCCCGCGGCCGTCTCGACGATCAGCTCGCGGGCGAGCTCCGGCGCGAGGCCGTCGGCGGCCCCGGCGTCGGCGATCGCTTCCACCGCCAGCGCCAGGTAGGCGGGCGAGCAGCCCATGACCGCGGTGACGCGGTCGAAGTCGCCCTCGTCGATCTCGACCACGTGGGCGATCTTGTCGAGTGTGGCGCGGACCTCCGGCGACGCCTCCCCGGCGACGCAGATCACGCCCTGGCGCACCTCGACGCCGACGTTCGGCATCGTGCGCAGGACCTTGGCGCCGGGAAGCGCGGCGCGGAGGCGCTCCAGCGGCGTCGCGGCGAGGACCGAGACGACCTCCTTCGCCGCCCCGAGCGCGGGCGCGACCGCGTCGAGCGCGGCGGGCTTCACGGCGAGGACGACGACGTCGGCGCGCTCGGCGACCTCCTCGCTCGACAGCGCCTCCCCGCCCAGCTCCTCGGCGAGCGCCGCCGCCCGGCCGGAGCCCGAGTCGGAGAAGAGCATGCCGTCGACCTCGCCCGCGAGCCCGCGGGCGATCGCCGCCGCCATATTTCCCGATCCGACAAAGCCGATGATCACGCCGTCCAGATTACCCGCGCGGTGAGTTCGCAGAAATCCGCGGATAGCGCGGGAAAGTGCGAACGCACCCGGGTGGCCCCGACGTGAGTTCGCAGAAACCCGCGCTATCCGCGGAGAAGTGCGAACTCGCCCCCGGGAGGTGGCCGCTCAGGCGACGGGCGGCGGGGTGCCTTCCGCGGTTGCCGCCAGGCTCGGGTCCCAGCCGCAGGTCGCGCAGGCGTGGCGGAAGGCGGCGCGGGCGAAGTCGAGGGCGAGGCCGAAGGGGTCGGAGGCCGCCGCGACGTCCTCCCACTCCAGCAGGTACTCGCCGAGCTCACCGTCCCAGCGCGCGCCGGGGACGCCCAGGTCGGCGTCCGAGAACCCCGGATTGGCCGGGTGGGCGTAGGCGTAGAAGGCCGCGCCGCCGTGTTTGGGATCGCCCGGCCACCAGCCGACCGCGACCTCCTGGGCGTCCATCGCGTTGCGCATGATGAAGTCGTCGGATGGTGGCGCCGCCGGGTCGCCGGAGAAGAGGTTGACGGCGAGGTCGAAGGAGCCCCACCAGGCGTTGACCGGGGTCGAGCGCCCGCGCCAGGGCGCCCGGAAGGCCGCCAGCACCCCCGCCGCGCGGGTCGCCATGCCGAAGTAGGCGGCGACCGCCTGCTCCTCGTAGGTCGCGTGCTCCTCGTCGCAGTCGAGCGGGACGGTCCAGACGACCTCCTGCGGCTCGGGGTCGATCCTCGCCTCCCCCGCCACCGCGGCGACCGCCGCGAGCAGGTCGGTCGTCACCTCCCCGACCGCGCGGTTCGGGATCAGCGGCACCGCCTGGCGCTTGCCGCCGGAGGTCTCGACCAGCGCCTCGTGGCGGTGCAGGTCGAGCGCGACCACGAAGGCACCGCTCCCGTCAGGCGCGGGCAGCGGCAGCGTCTCCCAGCCCCGTGCGGTGAGGCGCAGGGCGGCGTGCTGCAACTGCGGCTCGGGCGGCGCCAGCTCGGCCGCCAGCTTGCCCAACACCTGCGTGTGGGCGTGCAGCGTGTCGCAGGTCGCGCTCCACTCCGGGTAGGAGATGGAGGGCCAGGCCATCAAGACTGGTTGAAGAAGCCCTTGTCGAGCAGCCGCGCTTTTTCCTCCGCCGAGACCTCGACGTTGCGCGGCGTCAACAGGAACATTTTCTCGGCGATGCGCTGCATGCCGCCGTCGAGCGCGTAGGTGAGGCCCGAGCAGAAGTCGATCAGGCGTTTGGAGAGCTCGTGGTCGGCGGTCTGCAGGTTGAGGATCACCGGCACCGAGCGTTTGAACTGGTCGGCGACCTGCTGGGCGTCGTTGAAGTTGCGCGGGATGACCAGGTGGACCTGGACGTCGCCGCCGCCGTTGTCGACCGGGCGCAAGGTGCGCGTGCGGCTCGCGGCGATCGGTTCGTCGTCGCCGAAGATGTCGTCGATCTCGTCGCGACGGGCGCGGCGCGAGGTCGGCAGCCGGCGGACCGAGGCCGGTTCACGGTCCCGCTCGCGGTCGCGGCGCGATTCGAAGGCTTCCTCCGTGCCGGTTTCCGGCTCGTAGTCTTCTTCGTATTCGGGGCCGTAGTCGTGTTCCTCGGCGAGACCGAAGTAGACAAGTGCTTTGTGCCAGCTATCCCTCAAGGCCATGACGCCTGTTTCGGCTTCCGAACGCCGACTCCTTTAGCGAATCTCCTAGCGAATTTCGAGGACCCAGATTAGCGCCGATTTGCGGCGAATCACACAAATAGCGCCGATCCGAGCCGGATGATCGTCGCCCCCTCCTCGAGCGCGACCCGCCAATCCTGTGAAGTACCCATGGAGAGGCGGCTCAAGCCGTTGGCGGCGGCGAGCTCGGCGAGGCGGGCGAAATGCGGGCGCGAGGCCTCGGGGTCCTCGGCGAACGGCGGCATCGTCATCAGGCCGGAGACGCGCACCGGGCAGCGGGCGATGAAGTCGGCGAGCGCGGCGGGCGCGACGCCCCCCTTCCCCTCCTCTTCGGCGATGTTGACCTCGACCAGGACCTCGGTGTCGGGGGTGCCGTGGCGACCGAGCTGCTCCAGCGCCGAATCGGTTGCGACCGAGTGGATCAACCGCACCAGCGGCAGGATCTGCTTCACCTTGCGGCTCTGCAGGTTGCCGATGAAGTCCCAGGTGAAGTCGGCGGCGTAGCGCTCGTGCTTGGCGGCTAGGTCCTGCTGGCGGTTCTCGCCGACGAGGGTGACGCCGGCCGCCGCGAGCGCCCCCATTTCCTCCAGCGGCACGTACTTGCAGGCGACGAGGACCTCGGCGCGGCCCGCCGCCTCGCCGGTCAGCTCCTCGAGGTTGGCGCGGACGCGGGCCGGGTCGATGTCGTGGAAGAGGGTGCGCGGCATGGCTGAGATCCTCAGGCGTCGATCCAGGCGAGGTTGCCCATGCGACCGGTGACGCCCTTGTCGCGGCGGTGGGAGAAGAACAGGTCGGCCTCGCAGAAGGTGCAGAGCCCGGCCGACTCGACCTCCTCGATCCCGGCGCGGGCGAGCAGGCGACGGGCGACCTCGGGCAGGTCGAGCATGCGGCCGTCGGCGATCCCCTCGCCGAGGTCGGCGAAGGCCTCCAGCACCTCGGCGCCGACCTCGTAGCAGCAGGGGCCGATCCCGGGGCCGATCGCTGCCGATGTCGCTTCGACGGCGCGCGCACCGCGGGCGACGATCCCGGCCGCGAGCCCGCGCCAGCCGCAGTGGAGCATCGCCACGCCGCCCGGCCCGGCAAGCGCCACCGGCAGGCAGTCGGCGGTGAGGACGAGCGGTGCCAGACCGGGACGACGGACGACGTGCCCGTCGACCTCTTCCAGCGCCGTACCGGGTTCGGCGTAGGGACTCGGCTCCTGCGGGCCCTCGTGGATCGCGATGTCGGCCTTGTGGACCTGGAGCCCGATCGGCACGTTCCTCGGCTCTGCCCCGACCGCGGCCGCGAGCCGCGCCCGGTTCTCGACCACCGCCGCGTCCGCGTCGTCGGTGAGCACGCCGATGTTCAGCGCGTCGTAGGGCGCCTCGGAGACCCCGCCGACCCGCGAGCCGAACCCCACGCGTCCGACGCCCGTCCCCGCGGGCCCCAGCGTGGCCTCAAGCCACCGCACACCGTCCGTCTCGTTCCACTTCATTCGCAGAGAGCCAACCACATCTGGTCGACGGGCCGAAAACCCACCCATGTGTCCGGTTTTCGGCCCATCGACCCGGTGGTTGTCACGGCTGTGTGGCGGTGGCGAGGGCGATGCGGAGTTGGTCGGCGCGGGTCGGGGCGTTGCCGTCGAGCTTGGCGTTCAGGGACCGCTCGAGGGCTTCGCCGACGGCGGGGCCGCTGAGGCCCGCCGCGGTCAGGTCGGTGCCGGTGATGTCGAGGCGGACATCGCGCCAGCGCAGCCAGTCGTCGAGCCACCCGGCGCCGGCGGCGCGGGCGAGGACGAGCTCGATCGCGTCATGCCCGCGGGCCAGGCGGACGCCCTCCGACGGGCGGGTGGGCCGCTCCTCGGCCAAGCTCCCCGGTTCGGGGCCGAGCGCCGCCGCGAGGATCGCCTCGGCGCGGTCGGCCTCCTCCGACCAGGGCGGCGCCGCCAGCAGGCGGTCGACCTCACGGGCCAGGGCGAAGGGCTCGTCGCACTCGCGCGGGTGGATCAGGCCCCAGCCCGCCAGCAGCTCTAGCGCCGGGACCGCGCTCGCTTCCTCGGCGAGCTTGCGCAGCTCCCCCCAGCGCCGCTCCGGCGTCACCGTTCCAAGGTCGGTCGCCTCCAGCAGCTCCAGCGTCCCGGGCTCGATCTCGAATCCGAACCGCGCCGCGTAGCGCGCCGCGCGGATCGCGCGGGTCGGGTCGTCGACGAAGGAGGCGTCGTGGATCACCCGCAACAGGCCCGCCTCGAGGTCGGCCTGGCCGTCGTAGGGGTCGATCAGCTCGCGCGGTTCGGCCAGCGACACCGCCATCGCGTTGACGGTGAAGTCGCGGCGCGCGAGATCGGTGCGGATCGGCGCCCCGAGCTCGACCGTCGGCAGCGCCCCCGGCCGGGCGTAGCTCTCGCGGCGCGCGGCGACGATGTCGACCTCGTGGCCGTCGAGGCCCACCTTCAGCGTGCTGAAGCGCGAGTGCGCGGCGAGCGGCTCGGAGCCGAGCGCCCGCGCCAGCGCCGCCGGATCGCCCTCGACCACCAGGTCGATGTCGCCGCGACCCCGTCCCAGCAGCAGGTCGCGCACCGCACCGCCGACCAGGTAGACCGGGTCGGGAGCCGCGACGGCCACGTCGGCCAGCTCCGGGTAGGCCGCGCCGAGCGCCTCGGCAAGTTCGTCTCCGCTGGTCATCGCGCGCCCATCATCGCTTGGCCCCTACGATGATCGGCGACGCGGATGGCGAGCGACTGGCAAGACGAGGAGGGGCCGGAGAAGCATCCCGCCCGTGCCCGCCGCCACGGGCCGACCCGCGCCCAGATCATGCGCCGCCGCCTGGTCGCGCTCGCCTCGCTGGTCGTGGTGGTCGTCGCCGTGGTGATCGTGCTGACGAGCTCGGGGGACGACGAAGACGACCAGGGCGCCGCCAAGGCGCTCGTCGGGCAGAGCGCCGCCACCCACCACAAGCAGGCGAAGAAGACCAGATCCGGCGCTGGTGCGGGCGGCAAGGTGCGCAACGCCACCCCGCAGGCCGACTGGAAGCCCTACAAGGGGCCCGTCCCGATCATCGAGTACCACGTCCTTGGCCACCCGCCCGAAGGCGCCCCGTATCCCGAACTGTACGTCGGCCGCACCGACTTCGAAAAGCAGATGGACTGGCTCGAAGGGCAGGGCTACGAGGCGGTGACGCTCGAACAGGTGCAGGAAGCCTGGTACCACGGCGCCACGCTTCCGCCGAAGCCGATCGTCATCTCCTTCGATGACGGTTATCGCCCCCAGTTCACCTTCGCCCTGCCGACCCTGCGCAAGCACGGCTGGGCGGGCGTCCTCAACCTCAAGGCCGAAGGCTCGGAACTCTACGAATCGAACGTCAAGGCAATGATCGCGGCAGGCTGGGAGCTGGCCGCCCACACCATCCACCACCTCGACCTGACCGAACTTGGCCCCGAAGAACTCGAGGAAGAAGTAACGGGCTCGCGCAAGATCCTCCAAGAGGAATTCAACGTCCCGGTCGACAACTTCTGCTATCCGGCGGGGCGGTTCGACGAAACGGTCATCAAGGCGGTCGAAGCCGCCGGCTACACCGGCGCGACGACCGAGATCCCCGGTTTCGCGGAAAAGGACAAGCCGTATGAACTCGCGCGGCTGGAGATTCTGCGCTCGAGCCATGTCGCGGGGCTCGCCGAAGACTTGAGGAACGGCGAAGGCGCGACGGCGGAAGGCGGGGGCTAGGGGTTGATCGGGCGAGGGGGGACGGGCGGGGGTCCGGGGGGCGGGCGGCCGTCCGAGGGAGGGCCTGGGCTCCTCATGGGGGTCCTGGCAGGCTGTGACCCCCATGAGGAGCCCAGGACGTGAGGGGTGCGTGGGAGAGGCGGCACAGGGATGTGAGGAAGTCGGACTTCCGTGACGATCGTGTCGGAGAGCTTTCACACCTCGCCCGGATCGTTCACAGAGATGCCGGGAACGTCACACTTTCCGGCCC
>CALCIA010000231.1 GCA_937907435.1 uncultured Actinomycetes bacterium | reverse complement strand
CTCTCGCCACGGCCACAGCCTGCCCGGGCCGTGGCGAGAGGGGCGGGTCCTCCCCGGGCGACAGCTTGCGAGGCCTGAACCCTTCCGGGCGCCGCGCGCACCTACCTCGGGTTCAGATCTTGTTCCGCTGCAGGACCTTTTTGCCGATCACCATGCGCTGGATCTCGGAGGTTCCCTCGCCGATCAGGAGCAGGGGGGCGTCGCGGTAGAGGCGCTCGATCTCGTACTCCTTCGAGTAGCCGTAGCCGCCGTGGATGCGGAAGGCGTCCTCGACGTTTTCCTTGCCCGTCTCCGAGGCCAGGAGCTTCGCCATGCCGGCCTCGAGGTCGGAGCGCTCGCCCGCGTCCTTGAGGCGCGCCGCTTTGCGGGTGACGAGGCGGGCCGCCTCGAGGCGGGTCGCCATGTCGGCGAGCTTGAAGGAGATCGCCTGGTGCTGGGCGATCGGCTTGCCGAAGGTCTTGCGCTCCTGGCTGTATTTGAGCGCCAGCTCCAGGGCCCGCTGGGCGATGCCGACGCCGCGGGCGGCGACGTTGACGCGGCCGACCTCGAGCGCGTCCATCATCTGCTTGAAGCCTTGGCCGACGCCCTCGGGCCCGCCGAGGACGCGGTCCGGCGCGCACTTGTAGCCGTCGTAGACGAGCTCCGTGGACTCGACGCCCTTGTAGCCCATCTTCTTGATCTTCGGCGGCACCGTGAGGCCGGCGAAGTCGCCCTCGTTGACTTCCTTCCAGGGCTCCTTCTCGGTGATGAAGCAGGTCATGCCCTTGTAGGGCGGGTCGGCCTTCGGGTCGGTCTTCATCAGCACGAAGACGACGCCCGAGCCGAGCCCGTTGGTCACCCACATCTTCTGGCCGTTCAGCTCCCAGTCGCCCTCGGCGGTCTGTTTTGCGGTGGCCTTGATGCCCTGGACGTCGGAGCCGGTCTCCGGCTCCGAGAGCGAGAAGGCGGCGCGGATCTCCCCGGTCGCCATCTTCGGCAGGAAGTACCGCTTCTGCTCCTCGGTGCCGAACTTCATCAAGAGGTAGGAGCCGATGAAGTGCGTGTTGACGACGCCGGAGATCGAGATCCAGCCGCGCGAGAGCTCTTCGACGATCATCGCGTAGGTCGTCAGGTC
Organism: uncultured Actinomycetes bacterium; assembly: GCA_937907435.1. GTDB lineage: Bacteria > Actinomycetota > Thermoleophilia > Solirubrobacterales > 70-9 > VAYN01. The sequence goes on along the minus strand of CALCIA010000231.1, from coordinate 14,898 downwards.
GAGCCCCATGCCGCCGTACTCTTCGGGGATCGTCACCCCGAACAGCCCGAGCTCCTTCATCTGCTCGACGATCGGCTCCGGGAACGAGTCCTCGTGGTCGTAGTGCTCGGCGTTGGGGATGATCTGCTCGTCGGCGAACTGACGGACCATTTCGACGATCGCTTCCTGCTCGTCGGTCATTTCGCGGTACGCGGAGGTGTCTACGGCCATGGCTCCTGCCTGTCGTGGTTCGAGTCGATCCGCCCAGGATATCGGCGAACGCGAGGGCCCCGTCACCCGCGCCCGCGCCAGTAGCTAACGTCTCGGCGCGATGAGCAATGCCTCGACGAGGGTCGCCCATGGCACGTTGATGAGGGCCGGCGGCGAGATCGTCGCCAAGGTCGCCTCCGTGGCCTTCTTCGTCGTCATGGCGAGGGTGCTCACCAAGGACGCCTTCGGCGTCTTCATCTTCGGGATGTCGCTGAGCCAGCTGGTGCTGGAGTTCGCCGCGGTCGGCAGCCAGGACCTCATCGCCCGCGAAGTGTCGCGGGACCGCAGCCGGGTCCACGACCTCTTCTACAACTTCCTGGCGATGAAGGCGGCGCTGCTGGCCGCCCTCTCGCTGGCGATCTGCGGCGTCATCTTCTTCGCGAACTATTCGGACACGGAGGTCATCGCGATCGCCCTGATCACCGTGGGCACCGCGGTCGAAATGCAGACCAGCACCTACTACGCGGTGTTCCAGGCCCACGAGCGCAACGAGTTCGTCGCGGGCACGCTGATCGTGCAGCGCGGGATGACCGCCTGCATCGGCATCGCGGTGCTGCTGGCCGGCGGCGGGCTGATCGCCGCCGCGGCGGTCTACTGCCTGGGGACGATGGTCGGCCAGTCGGCGGCCTACCTGTTCCTGCACCGCAAGGTGATCAGCCCGCAGCGGCAGATCAACCTCGATCGGTGGGTCGAGCTGATGCGCGCGAGCGTCCCGCTCGGATTCGTCTCGCTCGCCTACTTCGCCCTGATCGAACTGGACGGCGTCCTGCTCGGCTTCCTCTCGAGCAAAGCGGAGGTCGGGGTCTACGGCGCCGCCTATCGGCTGGTCAACGCCACCATGTTCATCAGCTGGTCGTTCAGCGGTGCCATGGTGCCCTGGCTCGCGCGGCACAACGAAGGCTCCGGGGCGACGAGCCTCTCGCGCGGGTACGAGCTCGGCCTCAAGGTCCTGTCGGCGATGCTGATGCCGATCGGCGCCGCCTACATCGTCTTCGCCACCCCGCTCATCCACACCCTCTACGGGTCTTCCTACGACGCCGCGATCGCCCCCCTGCGCTGGCTGGGGGCGATGACGGTCCTCTACGGGATCAACAACTTCGTCGCCGTGCTGGCGATCCAACGCGAACACCCGGCCGACTTCGCCCTGCCGACCGCCTTCATCTTCGTGCAGAACCTCATCTTCAACCTGATCCTGATCCCCCACTACCACGCCACCGGCGCCGCCTTCAACGCCGTGCTCTCGGGCGTCCTGCTGGCGATCTGGACGTCGATCCGGGCGCAGCGGCGCATCGGCCGGGTCAACTTCGTCCGCGCCCTCGCCACCCCGGTCCTCGGAAGCGCGGCGATGGCCGGCGTCGTCTTCCTGCTGGGGCCCACCCTCACCCCCTTGCCGATCATCGCCGGCGGCCTCACCTACGCGATCGTCTTCGTCGTGCTCGAGCGGGTCGTCTTCCCGGCCGACTTCAGGTTCTACGTCAACGCGCTCCCGGCCAGGTTCCGCCTGCCCCGCTCCGCGCCGAGCTGAGCCCGGACCTCACATCGATGCGAGCCGGCGCGCTTCCGCGGCGCCGGCGGCAAGCGCCCGGGCGAGCTGCCGCCGCTGCTCCTCGGTCATCTCGCCGGTCAAGGTCCAGATCCCGAGGCGATCGAGTGCGACCTTGGCCCGGAGCTCGAGCGACGAGCGCCTGCGCCGCCCGTAGACGAACGGATAGAGGATCCGGCGCGGCCGCGAAAGGCTCGAGCGACGACGGTGCAGGCGCACCTGGGTGAACACCCCCGGATGCTGGGCGGCGAGCGCGTCGGAGAGGCGCCGGTGGTGGGCCCTCCCCCGCGAGGAGAGCCGCGCCGCCTGGGTCCGATAGGCGTGGGTGAGAAAGCCCTCCCCCGCGTACACCGCGCCGGCCCCGGATTCGGCCAGGGACAGCCAGAGGTTCCAGTCCTGCCGCGAGTCGATCTCCGGGAGTAGGCGCTGCCAGCCGCCGAGCTGCTCCAGGGCGCTCCGTCGGTAGAGCGCCGTCATCGGGTACTCGTTCGCGTACCGCAGGCGGTAGGGGTCGAGCGTCGCGGGCACCGCCCGGACCAGTTCGTGTATCCCGAAATCGATCGAGTCGCCGTAACAGACGGCCGCCTCGGGATGCTCGTCGAGCCGCGCCCGCATCTTCGCGATCGCGCCGGGGATCGCGAGATCGTCGGCGTCGAGCGGGAAGACGTAAGGCGCCGAGGTCTCGGCAAGCCCCCGATTGCGGGCCGCCGAGACGCCTAGATTCGCGCCCTGGCGGATCACCCGCACGCCCGACGCCTCCAGCTTGCGCAGGACGTCCACGGTCTTCGGGTCGGTCGAGCCGTCGTCCACGACCACGCATTCGAGCCCCTCGTCGTCCCTCAACGACCCGATCGCCTCGGGAAGGAAATCACCGTCGTTCCAACAGGGAATGACCACTGCCACCGTCGCCGGTTCGCGTCCCGGCGACGATCCGTCGTTCACCGTAGGTTTCCGTCCAGAGGCATCATCGGCTGCGGCATTGAAGCACTTGGACCCATCGGGTCAATAAACTGCCTCGTTCCGGGTCAACGTAAACCGAAGGCGAGATGACGCAACCGTACGCCGCAGAAACGGGGGGGCGGCTCCGGTCGATATACCTGCAGGCAGCGCTCGCCGGCCGCGCCGCGCTCGAGCGCGGCGACCAGCTGCTGGCGCTCCGCGCGCCGGTGGACAAGCCCGGCCTGCTGGTCTTCGTCATGCATTCGCTGTTCGCCGATCGGGCCGAGATCGAACGCGGACTGCTCGATCCGCACGAGCGCGCGACGCCGGAGGGAATCTCCCGGCTCCTCGACTATTTCCGCGGACACGGCTACCGCTTCGTCGCCGCCGACGAGATCGACGCGGGCCCCGCCCCGGGCGGGCTCTACGCGCACCTGACCTTCGACGACGGCTTCGCCAACAACCTCCAGCTGATCGACCTCCTGGAGCGGGAGGACGCCTTCGCGTCGGTCTTCCCGTCGATCGAGCACGTGCGCAACCAGCAGAGCTTCTGGTGGAACAGCCTCTACCGGGAACGAAGCCGGCGCGGCCAGCTGCGCACGCTGGCAAGCGAGACGGCGGCGCTGCGACGGATGACGGACGCCGAAGTGAGCGACTACCTGCGGGCCGAGTTCGGCCCGGCCGCGATGGAACCGGCCGGCGACCTCGACCGACCGCTCTCGGTGGCCGAGCTGCGCGAGCTCGCCGCCTCGCCCCGCATCGAGATCGGCAACCACACGCTCGATCACGCGGTGCTGCCGAACTACAGCCCCGAGGACGCGGAGGAGCAGATCGCGGGGAGCCAGCGATGGCTGCGGCAGGAGCTTGGCGCGACGCCCTTCTTCATCGCCTATCCCAACGGCAGCGTCAACGACGCGATCGTGGCGATGGCCGAACGGCAGGGCCTGAGGCTCGGCGTCACGGTGGCCGCCGGCCTCAACCGGCTGCCCAGCTCGCCCGCCGAGCGGATGCGGCTGAGCCGCTTCCGGGTGGTCTTCGATGGCCGCGCCCGCCAGCGGATGCGGGCCGTGCGCAGCGCGATCCAGCTGACGCCGTTCGCGCGGAAGCTCGCGATCCGGACCTGAGGCTCAGCGCGAGAGCAGCCCGCGGAGGCGGTTGAGCCGCTCCTGGCCGATGCGCCGACGCAGGCCCTGGCTGCCGCTGCGCGCGACCTGCCCCGGCAGCCGGCGCATCCGGGCCAGCGGGTAGCGCGGGCCGCGGACGAAGGCGGTGGACCAGGCGATCGGGCGGTCCTCGTCGGCCAGCCGATCCTTGTAGGCGGCCTCTCCCCCGCCCAGGTCCAGCAGCGAATCGCCCCGCTCGATCGCCTGCTCGATCGCCGCCAGGATCGCCAGGCTGCCCGGCGAGTGCTCGCCCCAGGCCTCGTCGAAGCCGCCGTTCCAGTAGGCGAGCACCCCGCCCGCCTCGACGAATATCTGGGCGCTGATCGCCTTGCCGTCGGGCCCGTCGATCAGCCAGAGCCGGAAGCGATCGTCGTCGACCAGGCCGTTGCCGACCTCCGCGAGCATCGCCATCACGCCGGGCGGGACGGCGGCCGAGCCGCCGCGCCCGGCCCAGCGGTCGGTGTGCAGTCGCAGGAACTGCTCGAGGTCCGCCTCCAGCGTCGCCCCGGTCGCCGCCCGGAAGCTCGCGCCGCGCTCTTCGACCGCGCGGCGGCGGCGGCGCATCTGGCTGCGGAAGTTGCGGCTCTTGCGGGCCATCCACTCGTCGAAGGAGGGAACGTCGAGATCGACGACCGGCGCGCTTCGTCGCGATTCCGCCTGGATCCGCTGCGGGCCCCCAGGCCAGTTCGACGAGACGAGCTCCGGCCAGTCGGCCGCGATGTCGACCGCCTCCCAGCGGACGGCGCCCGGAGAACGGGGCGAGGCGGCCAGGCACCCCGCCACCGAAGTGGCGACGACCTGCTCGAGTCCGGGCTCCGCGAGCAGCCCGAGGCGGGACGAGAAGCCGCCGCTCAGCAGGCGCAGCTCCGTCACCCCGAGCTTGCGGGAGGCGTAGAACGGCGCCAGCCCGACCAGCCGCTCGCCGTCATGGACGGAGACGACCGCCATCTCCATGCCCCGCGGGGCAAGGTGGCGCCACCAGGCTTCGACCCACGCCGGCGCGCCGAATGGCGCCCCGCATCGCACCGCCAGCGCGTCCCAGTCGGCCCGCAGCGGCCCGAGGTCGGACAGCCCAGAATGAATCCGGGCGGATGCCCGATCTGCCGTGATCTCCTCGGTCAACGCGCCTGCCGGCTCTGTTCTTCAGCACTGGAGCCCGTCACCGCGCTCAGCCTACAGAGCGGACATCCGGTCACGCGGAGCGTGCCGAATCCGGCGCTTGGAATAGATTCCGCCGCGACAGAAAACGGCAGGAGGAACTGCGTGAGACACCCCAGAGATTTCTTTCACCCGCAGGCGATCGGTGCGCCCGAGCCGCTGCGGGAGATCCCGGTCACCCCGTCGCGGATGATCCATTTCCTTGACTTCTCGAACCCGAAGATGGTCGCCAAGGCGGGCGACATCGCCAAGCAGACCGACATCCTGCTCGGCAACCTCGAGGACGCCGTCCCGGTCGACCGCAAGGAGGCGGCGCGCGCCGGGCTGATCCAGGCGGCCAAGGAGACCGACTTCGGTCAGACCTCGCTCTGGACGCGGGTGAACTCGCTGGAGAGCCCCTGGATCCTCGACGACCTCGAGCAGCTGATCGGCGAGATCGGCGACAAGCTCGACGTGATCATGGTGCCGAAGGTCGAGGGCGCCCGGGACATCCATTACGTCGACCGCGTGCTGGCGCAGCTGGAGGCCAAAGCGGGCCTCGATCGTCCGCTCCTGGTCCACGCGCTGCTGGAGACGCCGCAGGGCGTCGTCAACGTCGAGGAGATCGCCTTCGCCTCGCCCCGCATGCAGGGGATGAGCTTCGGCCCGGCCGACCTCGCCGCGGCGCGGCGGATGAAGACGACCCGGGTCGGCGGCGGCCACCCCGGCTACCGCGTGATGGAGGACCCGGTCGATCCGGAGAACCCCGAGGCCGACCGTGTGAGCGCCCAGCAGGACCTCTGGCACTACTCGATCGCCCGCATGGTCGACGCCTGCACGACGGCCGGGATCCTGCCCTTCTACGGCCCCTTCGGCGACATCAAGGACACGGCCGGCTGCGAGACCCAGTTCCGCTCCGCCTTCCTGATGGGCTGCGTCGGCGCCTGGTCCCTGCACCCGGTGCAGATCGGCATCGCCAAGAAGGTCTTCAGCCCGCCGCCGGACGAGGTCGCCTTCGCCAAGAAGGTCCTGGAGGCGATCCCGGACGGCCGCGGCGTCCACATGATCGACGGCAAGATGCAGGACGACGCCACCTGGAAGCAGTGCAAGGTGATGGTCGAGCTGGCCGAAATGCTGGCCGCCAAGGACCCGGAGCTGAAAGAGGCCTACGGGCTCTGAGGCTTCGCCGCCGCGGCGGCGCGGTTCAGCTCCGCGTCCAAGATCTCCGCGGCAGCTTCCTGCGCGGGGAGCGACCTGAGCGTGTGGTCGTTCCCCGGCAGGGTCCGCCTCACCACGTTCGGCCACTCGTCGAGGCGCTCCGCCACGCCTTCGTCGGCGAGTTCGCGGGCCAGCGCCTCGCCACCCGAGAAGGCGAGGACGACGCGGACGCCGCGCGCGCGGAGGCGGTCGAGGTCGCTCGCGATCGGCCCGCTCCCCTTGCTCCCCGGACCGACCTTGGCGCGAACCGTGCGCCAGAGGCCGCGCAGCCGGGCGCGCAGCACCGAGGCGAACTCGGCGACGCTCGGGCGGCGGATGTCGCCGCGGACGAGGCGCCGCCACCAGTCGAGGCTGAAGACCCGGTCGAAGCGGTGGACCGCACGGTTGTCGGCCAGCCGTTCGTGCCAGCTCAGCGCTCCTCCGTTGAGCATCACGGCGGCCTCGACCCGCTCGTCGGCCAGCGCCGCCTGCACCGACCAGTAGGCGCCGCTGCAGAGCCCGGCACAGAGGAACCGCTCGCCGATCCCCTGCCTCGTCAGCGCGTCGAGAACGTCGATCACCTGGTCGACGAACCGCAGCTCGTAGAAGTCTCCGGTCTCGTGCATCCGCCATTCGTCGCCGTCGGCCTCGCCGATCCCCTCCAGGTCGAGCCGCAGGGCCGGGACGCCGGCCGCGGCCCAGCGGCGCGCCGCCTCGGTCCAGAGCCGGTTGGGGCCCGTGTGCTGGATCGCGCCCGCGTTCAGGAGGACGGCGCAGAGCCCGTCGTCGCGCGCCTCCGCCGGCATCGCCAGCACGCCGTACAGATCACGGGCCTCGCGGCGGAAGACGAACGGCGTCTCGACCACGCCGTCGGGCAGGGTGAGCGCGGCGGACCCCTCCACCGGCGAGTAGTACGTCGGCGGCGCAGCGGCCTCCTCGAGCCAGCGGGCGATCCGCGAGGCCGCCGCGGGAGGCATCATGGAGGACTCCGGGTGGTTGATCACCCCGCTCCAGCCCTCACCCTCGTCGACCGCCACCTCGACCCCGGCGGCGCGCAGGGCCTCGGCGTAGGACTCGTCCCCGCCGACGCCGTCGCGTTTCATCAGCAGCGCGCGCGACAGGCTCGGCGGCGCGCCGACCTCGGCGGGCAGCGCTTTCAAGGCGGCAAGGGTCTCGGCGGTGAGCACGTATCCCCCCACCTCCTGCCACCCCTCGGGGAGGGCGCCCGCGTCGTCGCCGCGGCTGGTCTGCAGGCGCGCGAAGGCCTTGATCTCGCGCACGAAAGCTCGCCCGCTCGCCGGCGCGCCCCAGATCACCAGATCCTCGACCGGCAACCCGCGACGCACCGCCTCGCGCGCCAGCAGCCCGCCGAGACCGAGACCGACCACCGCGACCCGCTCGGCGCCGCGTCCGCGCAGCCACCCGGTCGCGCTCTCGATCGCCGTGATCCAGGCCTCCAGCACCTCCGGTTCGTCCGGCTCGCCGGTCGAGTCGCCGGTCCCCGGGAGGTCGAAGCGCAGGGTCGGATGCCCCTCCCCCGCAAGGAACTCGGCGAGGCGCCGGCGCGGGCGGTAGGAAGCCACCTCGTCCCAGCCCCATGGGGCGCAGATCAGGACCGCCTCGCCCGCCGGGTCGTCTACCGCCGGGTGGTAGAAGCCGGCGCACTGGTCGGGGCCGGCGCCGAAGACGACCGGTATCGCGCCCCGGGCATCCTCAGGGTCCGCGAGATCGATCGGCGCGGACGAATCCGACCGCTGGTCCGACATGGCGTCAACCTTCGACTTTCAACGAGACACGGTCCTTCATGTTCAGCGCATCGACAGATATGCGCCCGACTTGACCGGCGGTGGAGGCGTGGCGCAAGGTCGCCTGGCGCGCGTGCCCAGGCTCAAGCGATGAAGGCACCCGCTTCGCGATCAGGCCGTCGCCGCTCACTTGGAGCCCGAAGATTAAGCGGTCGCTCTTGAGCGAAACGGTCACGGTCTCCCCGTCGTCGGTCGCGGTGGCCACCAAACCCAGCTCGGAAGCCGAATACGCGGTCCTCGGGTACCCGGCGGGGAAATGAAAGCTTTGTGAGACGGCGTTTCCGTCGGCTTCGAGGGAGGCCACGATCACGTCCTGCGCCGGTGGGCCGAAACGGTAGGCCCAGGAGGCGTCGGCGAACCGTCCCAGCATCGCCTCGAGGTCGCGCTCGACGGTCGCGTGAGGATCGAGCGCAAGCTCCTCGCGCGCCTCGCCGACACGGCGCTCGCCGTCGGCGTAGAGGGCCACGCGGAGGGTCGCGGCGAGCGGCTCGGGGCCGTCGTTGGCGACGTGGACCGCGACTCCCGAGAGGCCCTCGTCGGTGAGCCAGACCGCGGTCGGGGCAAGGATCTCGCCGAGGGCCAGGAGGGGCCGCTTGGCCACGCCCGCGTGGTCCACCAGCCCCCAGCCCGCTCCGGGCATGAGGTCGCGGAGCCAGAGGACGAGGGCGCCGCCGCAGGGGGAGGCGGCGCGGCGCCACTCGCCGAAGACGGCGCTCATCGCCTCGGCGGAGACGGCGCGGGAGAGGCCCAGGTAGCGGTCGTGGTCGGTGCGGCGGAGCTCGGCGGGGTCGACGGCGAAGAGCTCGCGCAGGTAGTGGTCGCGGACGTCGTCGAAGTCCCAGCCGGTGCCCGCGTCGCGGGGCACGCCGGCCTTCCAGCGGGGGTGGTGGACGACGACGTCGGCGGGCGCGCCGGGGAGGATCGCCTCGACCCCGGCCTGGTCGGGGACGTTGGCGAAGGCGAGGCACTCGGCGGCGAAGCGGACGCCGGCGAGGCGGGCGTCGGTGAGCGGGCGGCGGTAGCCGCCGACGCCGTAGTAGTTGGCGACGCCGCGGTCGGGACGGAAGGGGCGCTCGCCGCCGCTCGGCGCCGAGGGGACGTAGATCGCGTCGGCGCCGGAGCGCTTCAGCGCGCCCGGCAGCAGCTCGCCGAAGAGCTCGCCGCGGCCGATCGCCGGGTCGAGTCCGAGCATCGCGACCTGCTGCTCGACCTCGCTGTTGCCGCAGACGACCGCGAGGCTCGGGCGCCCGGCGACGGCGGCGAGGGCCTCGGCCGCCTCGATCTCCACAGTCGCCCGGAAGTCCTCGTCGGCGAGGGGATAGTCGAGGTTGGCGAACATGAAGTCCTGCCAGACGAGGATTCCCAGCTCGTCACTGAGGTCGTGGAAGTCGGGCGACTCGTAGGCCGCGGTGCCGGGGACGCGGACCATGTTCATGCCCGCGTCGCGGACCCGCTCCAGCGCCGCCCGCAGGCGCTCGCGGTCGGGCGCCATGCCGACGAAGTCGTCCGGGGTCCAGACCGCGCCGCGGGCGAAGACGCGCACCCCGTTGACGTGCAGGTCGATGCCGTCGCGGAGGACATCGTGCGCGGTGCCCGCCCCGGCGGCAAGCGCGCGGAAGCCGACCCGGCCCGCGTCGATCCCGACCTCCCCCTCCTCGCCGGCGACGCGCAGGCGCACCGTGTGGAGGGCGGGCTCGCCGTGGGTGTGGGGCCACCAGCGCGGCGCGTCCGGCACGCGGACCTCGCCGCGCAGCTCGACCGCGCTGTCGGCGCCCGCGCTCACCGCGAGCGCGCCCTCGGCGTCGCCCGCGCCGCTGACCACAACGTCGGCGGCGGAGACCTCGAAGCCGCCCATCCCGCGCACCGTCGCCGCCACCGCGAGCACGCCGTCGGAGCCCTCGCAGCGCGTCCGCAGCTGGAGCCCCGCGACCGCAAGCACGCGGCGCCGCTCGATCCACACAGGCCGCCAGGGCCCGACGGCCGCCGGGCGCGGCGCGAACCCCGGGCAGCGCCCGAGCAGCATCGTGCGGTGGAAGCGCAGGCGGTTGTCGACGAGCTTGGTGCGCCAGCGGGCGCGCGGCTTGCGCCGGGTGCCCAGCCGCGGCGCCAGCGCCAGGCAGCGGATCGCGAGCTCGTTGCGGCCCTCGCGCAGCGCCGCGCCGACGTCGATCGCCGCGGCGGCGAACATCGACTCGCCGGCGCCGATCCGCACTCCGTTCAGGAAGACCTCGTGGACGGTGGCGACGCCGTCGAGGCGCAGCAGCACCAGCTCCTCGGCGGCGGCCGGCGCCGCCTCGAACTCGGTGCGAAACCACCAGTCCTCGGCGTCGAAATCACGCTCGTCGCCGAAGTCCCACAGACCCGCCTCGCGCAGCGCCCCCGCCGCGGTCCCCGGCACCGCCGCCGGGATCCAGTCGAGCCCCCCGGCCTCCGCCGGCGACGCGCAGGCGTCCGGCTCGCAGGCGGCGACCCGCCAGCCCGCGTCCAGGTCCTGGCGCTCGTGCCCGTCGACGCGGACCCGGCCCGGGGCGGGCGGCAGCTCAGCCGAGGGCACGGTCCAGCTCCGCGAAGCCGGCGGACCAGGCGCTTGCCAGCGCCTCCACCGCGGGGGCCGGATCGAACTCGCGGCGGCGGGCGAGCTTGAACGAGAGGGTCTTGGAGCCGGTGACGATCTCGCGCATGCGCTCGGCCGCCGAGGCGCCCGCCTCGCCCAGCACCCACTCGACGTGGGAGGCGCCGACCTCGAAGGCCGAGCCGACCATCCGCACCGTCGCGAAGGCGTAGTCGTGGTAGCGCTGCGCGTCGCCCGCCAGCAGGTTCGGCAGCTCCACGGCGAGGCCGGCGCCGAAGCGCTCGAAGGGGTTGTCGGCGGGGCGCCGGGCGGCCTGCGCCCGCAGCAGCTCGCGCGCCGCCGCGCGCAGCTCCTCGCCTTCGAGGCGCGACCCGGCGTCCAGCCGCAGCAGCTCGGTGTAGGGCGGCAGCACGTCGCCGGGGTACTCGCGGCCGAGGCGGAAGACGCCGCGGTAGTCCTCCCCGCCGAGCTCGAAATAACCGTCGCCGTGGAAGTAACGCAGGGTCTCCGCCTCGCGGTCGATCGCCTCGGCGATCACCGAGCTCTTCACGTGCGCGGTGCCGTAACTGGTCGCCGCCGTGTCGGGCAGGTGGAAGGAGTCGAGCTCGACGATCACGGTCCGCCCCGCCCCGATCTGCTCGGCGATCTGCTCGGGCAGCGGCCGGTAGGGCTGCATCTCGTGGATGTCGATCCCGTAGAGCGCTTCGACGTCCTCCGGGCGCGGCTTGAAGAAGGTCCACTGGTCGCCCTCGAAGTCGACCGGCAGCACGCAGCCCATCATCGCCAACGGCTCCGACCCGATCGCGTGGACGAACTCGATCAGGATGTCGGTGTAGCAGTTGGTTTCGGCGTAGTCGCGGTCGGGGCCGTGGAGGAAATGGCGCTCGTAGGCCGCCGGATCGAGCCCGAGCAGGCTGACGCTGCCGGCGGGCGTCGTCGCCATCAGAGCCCCAGCTCCTCCCGCACGGCCGCCGGCCAGCGGTCCTGGTCGAGACCGTGGGCGCGGACCAGCGCCAGCGTGATCCGCTCGAGGCCGAAGCCGAGGCAGGCGGTGTGCGCGGTGGTGTCGCCGTCGCCGTCCATCTCGATCCCGTACACCGAGCTGAAGTGGTCCTGGTGGTAGTTGAAGGAGGCGACCGCGGTCGGCTCCGGCCCGGCGATCGGCACCACCACCTCGAACTTCAGCTCCTGGGAGCGCTGACTGCGGGCGAGGAGGCGGCCGGCGCGGCCGAAGAACGGGTCGCTGGCGACGTCGGTGGTGGCGTCGAGGCCGACCGAGCGCAGCAGCTCGAGCGAGCGGTCGCGCCAGCGGTTGCGCCATCCGACCACCGTCTCCGGCTCGCCGATGCGGACGATCTCGCGCTGGTGGAATGCCTGCAGGCGGGCCGGGTCGCCGGAGGGCTCGTGGCGGAAGACGTAGGTCCCGCCCGCGTCGACCATCACCCCGCCCGGCGCCAGCGCGCCGCGCGCGGCGACCGCCGGGTAGACCGGGTAACACGCGGCCGGCTTCAGCACCAGGTCGGTCATCCGCTGGTGGCCCGACCAGTCTTCGTGGTTGTCGGCGCGCTGCTCCTGCTCGGCCGCCTGCTCCTCGTCGCCCTCGAAGGCGAAGACCGTGCAGGCGAGGTGCGGGAAGGACTTGAGGTAACCGACGTCCTCCATCTGGCGCCGCGGCAGGAGCGGCGGGAAGACCATGTGCTCGGGCGATTCGGTCTCGCTCGCCGCGGTCACCTTGGCGTCGAAGCCGAGCCGCACCCGCTCGAACGCGTCGCCGCGCCCGTAGACGCCGGGCACCCCGGACTCGATCAGGTAGCCCGCTCCGACCAGGTCGCGGAGGAACTCCTCCTGGTCCGGCGTGCCGGGACGGAAGTCGGCCATCCGACCGTCTCAGACTTCCTTGGCGATCAGCAGCAGGCTCGCGTCGGTGGCGTGGATCCGCTCGTTGGCGACCATCAGCCGCGCCGACATCGCGTCACGCAGGTGCCGGCCGACGCTGAACGGGGTGTCGTTCTTGTAGCCGACGATGCCGCAGACCCCGAGCGCCTCCTGGCAGACCTTCGGCGCCTGTTCGGAGGCGGCGATCTTCAGGTTGTTGAAGCGCAGGATCGTCGCCATCTCCGCGAGCTTGGCGCGGTCGCCCGCGTGCAGGTCGCAGTACTCGCGCAGGGCGAGGCCGACCTCGGCGCGCAGCAGCGAGAGTTCGCTCATCAGCTCCGAGAGGCGGATCGCGGCCGGCAGCGGCTCCCCCGGCTTGCGCTTGGCCGCCGCCTTGACGAAGGCGCGGGCGCGGTCGAAGGCGTCGGTGGCGATGCCGAGCCAGACGTGGGACCAGAGGATGTGGGAGACCGGCGTCATCGTCTCCGCCGAGATCGTCGAGAACGGCACCGGGAGGATCTGCTCGACCGCGAAGGCGGCCTTGGCGACGAAGCCCGGCGAGCAGGTGCCGCGCATCCCGAGCGGATCCCAGGTGCCCTGCGGCTCCATCTCCATCTGCTCGCGGCGGGTCAGGACCGCGACCTGGTCGCCGGGCTCGGCGTCGGGCGCGCGGCGGACGGTGGTCAGGAAGGCATCGGCGTGGGGACCGTAGGAGACGGTCGGCGCCTGCTTCTCGAAGGTGGCTCGTCCCTCCGCGTCCGGCTCGGAGACCGCGGCGACGGACTTACCCATGTCGCCGCCGGTGCCGACCTCCGAGGTGATCGAGGCGATCAGGCGCTGCTCGGCGACCACCTCGCGCAGGTAATCGTCGAACCAGGGCGCGCCGGCGCCGCGGTGGTCGACCATGCAAGCGACCTGGATCTGGTGCATCGCGAAGACCATCCCCGAGGCGCCGCAGCGGCGGCCGAGCTCGAAGCACACCTGGGCGATCGTCTCCAGCGACGCGCCCGCGCCGCCCAGCTCGACCGGCACCAGCGCCGACAGCAGCCGCTCCTCGCGCAGCGCCGCGACCGTCTCGGCCGGGAAGCGCGCCTCCTTGTCGACCTCGGCCGCGTTCGGCGCCGCGACCTCGTCGGCGATCCGCCGGGCGACCGCGACCAGGCCGGCATCGGTGCCGGCGGTGATCGTCACGCCTCCACCCCCACCTCGGTCAGGGCCTGGGCGATCGAGTCGACGCTCTCGAAGACGCTCCGCTTCAGCATCGAGTCGAGGAATTCCACGTCGAAGGCATCCTCGAGGGCGATCATCACGTTGACGCTGGCGTGCGAGGCCATCCCGGCTTGGTAGAGGTCGGCATCGTCGGCAAGTGAATCGATGTCGACGGAAAGGTGGCCGTGTTCCCGGATGACCCGTCGGATTTGGTCGTTCATCTCATCCATCTTCGTCCGCGTCCGGCCAAACCTTAAGCAATGGCGCGACCTTTCCGCCCTCGCCGCTGGACGCACGGAACCCGCCGGGATAGAACTCCGCCATGGAGCCGAACCAGCAGGTCTTCGACGAAGACGTGGCGATCTTCACCGATATGTCGTTGATGCCCGCGGAGCGCGCCGTCCTGCGGCGGTTGGCGCCCCGGATCGGGACCCTCGACATGCTCGATCTCGGGGTCGGCACCGGCCGCACCGGATGGACCTACGCCCCGTTGGTGAGGCGCTACGTCGGCCTCGACTACGCGCCGCGGATGATCGAGGCCGCGAAGCATCGACTGGGCGGGGAACCGAACGTCGAGTTGCTGGTCGGCGACGCGCGGGACCTCAGCCCGATCGAGGGCGAGTTCGACTTCATCCTCTTCAGCTTCAATGCCATCGATGCCGTCCCGCCGGAGGGTCGCCTCGAGGTGCTCGACCAGGTGCGTGCAAAGCTTCGACCCGACGGGCTCTTCCAGTTCTCCACCCACTCCCTCGGCGCGCTGCCGTTCGACACCCGCAAACCGCTCTCGCCGCGCTTCGCCGAGATGCTCGCCTACCGCATCTACGTGATGGTCACCGGCGTTCGCTACGCCCAGCGCATCCGCAAGATCAACCGCGGCCTCGACCTGGCGAGCGCCCGCGAGCGCGGCTGGGACGTGGTTCCGTCGATGGCCCACAACTTCCAGATCCACGACTACTACGTGGATCCGGAGTTCCAGGTCGGGCAATTGCGCGAGCACGGATTCGAGGTGGTCGCGATCTTCGACACCGACGGCCGCGAAGTGACGCTCCCGCACCGGAGCCGGGATCCTTGGTTCGACTACCTGTGTAGGCCGATGGCGGGTTGAGGGCGGGGGTTCGGGGGGGTCCGGAGGCGGGGCGGGGGTTCCGGCCGCCCCGGCCGTCCGAGGTGGTCCTGGGCTCCTCATGGGGGTCCTGGCAGGCTGTGACC